>JAVVPN010000084.1:0-12563 GCA_036655755.1 Bacteroidales bacterium
ATGATCGACGGTTCTCACCTTCCATACGAAGAAAACATCGCACTTACTAAAAAAGTTGTTGAATACGCTCACGCTCACGGTGTAACTGTAGAAGGTGAACTTGGTATTCTTGCAGGTGTAGAAGATGAGGTTGTTGCAGAACACCACACTTACACTCAGCCAGAAGAAGTTGTTGACTTTACAACTCGTACAGGTGTAGATTCATTGGCTATCTCTATCGGTACTTCTCACGGTGCTAACAAATTTACTCCGGAACAGTGTACTCGTAACGCTGAAGGTGTTCTTGTTCCACCGCCATTGGCATTCGACATCCTTGCTGAAATCGAAAAAGAACTTCCAGGTTTCCCTATCGTTCTTCACGGTGCGTCTTCAGTTCCACAGGAAGAAGTTGCTACAATCAACAAATACGGTGGTGCTCTTAAAGATGCTATCGGTATTCCTGAAGAACAGTTGCGTAAAGCTGCTGCTTCTGCAGTTTGCAAAATCAACATCGACTCAGACAGCCGTTTGGCGATGACTGCTGCAATCCGCGAAGTATTTGCAACTAAACCAGCTGAGTTCGACCCACGTAAATACCTAGGTCCTGCTCGCGAAAACATGAAAAAAATCTACAAACACAAAATCGAAGCGGTTTTGGGTAGCGCAGGTAAAGCATAATTATCGTTTTATACGATATGACAAGAAAGGCTTGCTCCGATTGGAGCAGGCCTTTTTTTGTGTTCAGAAAACATTAAGCCTGCTCCTGGATAAACTTGTGGTATTCGCCGGGATTGATGCCATAACGTTTGCTAAATGCTCTGTAAAACGAGGTGTAGGAGGCATATCCTACTTCTTCGCTGACAACAGTTATAGATAAGTCTGGTTGTTTTTCAAATAACATGAGCGCATTTTGCAAGCGAAGTTCCGTAATATATTCAGAATAACTCATACCTGTCTTTCCTTTAATAGCGTCGGTAAGGTAGGTCCGATTCGTATTTAGTTTTTCCGCCAGGTTCTCTCTTGTCAGATCGGTTTGCGCATAGAGCCGGTGTTGCTTCATTAATTTCTCAAGACGGTTGAATAAGTCTGATTCCTGATTATTAATTTGGATTTCATGCAGCGACTCTTTTAATGTTATTAACTCTTCTCTGGCACGTGTCTGTGCTTCTATTTGCCGGCAAAGAATCCGGTTCCTCTTTTTTAAGGTTTTATTATGCGCCAAATAGGAAACAACAAGAATAATGAGGAGGATACAGCAAATTATAGCTAGTAGGAGCTGTTTACGGGTATGCGATTGTTGCTCCGTAAGTTTATCTACATTATAAATAGTTTGCAAGTCGTCCAGCTGGGCTGCGAAGTTGATGTTTTGTAAAGAGTCTTTACGCAGTAACAGTTGTTCGTATAAGAGTGCCGCACTGTCTGCATAACCTGCTTTTCGTAGGAGTCGCGCTTTCATTTCGCCCATTTCATAGGCGAGCCCCGGCTCATTGTCCTTTAAGAGTAATTCATAATTGGCAGAGGCAAAATACAATGCCTGCTTATACTTTCCCCGAAGCTCCGCAAGTCTGGCTTCTTCGCGTTTTAATGCATATTGGGAGACCGTTTTTCTACCTTCGGCACATACACGGGCTGCTTGTAGGGATTGCTCTGCGTTTTTCAGATCGGACAATCCGATATAAGCCGTAGTCTGTGCCAGATAAACATATAGAAACGCATCGCTGAGGTTCACCATATGTCCTTGGCTTTCCATTTGTTCCTGATAGGTTTTTAGGCATTGTTCCCATTCGGCACTTTGTATGAGACTCTCTTCGTATCTTTTTTCAGTTACCAAGGCTGAGCATAAAAGCCGGTATACCATGATTTTGAGGGTGATATCGGACTCCTTTTTTAAATATTCTATTGACGATATCAGAGATTCGATGGCTTCGTCCGGGCGCTTGAGTATTTGGTATGCTTTTCCCATTGCAAAACAGGCGGTAGCCAACCCATAGGTTTCGTTTCGTTTGAGGGCATCCTCATAAATTATTTTTGACTCGCGCAAAGCACTCTGAAACTGCCCTTTGTGTAAGTATGCGTTTACAACGGCAAGCCATGCGTTGTAATGAAAATTCCATAACTGGTTTTTGCTTAAAAAGTCGAGATGGGTATTCTTTTGTAGTAATAGGCTGTCTTGTTGGTTGTAATTGAAGAAGTACATCATTTTCATGCTCCGGGCCAGCCCTTCATGAGAAACATTCTGTTGCGTGTTTGCTTCTTCCAGATAATTATTTAGTGCTTTTAGTTCGGCGATCGAATCATTCCCGGTCGAGACGATCCGGTAAATATAATAATGGGTATTGATTCGGTCAATGCCTTTTTGGGTTGCCAGTACGTCTGAAAGGCTGTCGAGCTGCTGCTTTTTGGGGTCTGTAATTGATTGAGTACTGTGGGGGGTGTTTGTGGATGCGTAAAGGTGGTTGTGAAAAATACTCGCATCAGCAAAAAGGATGAAATATAATAATGTAACAAGTGTTTTTAAGAATGTTGGCATCGATTTTTAGATTTAATCTTTCGAGATTCAAAAATATAATAAATAATTGTATTGATAAGTTGAAATGAAATAAAACGGGTGGTAAAAAAGTGGAGAAAAGCCCTACGGAGGCATTATAACCTAGTTTTTGCTGATTTGCAATGTAGGATTTGCTAATATGTAACCTCTTGGGATAACCGGTCATCTAAATTTGGCGTGGAATATTTATGGAATGTCAATTGCGATATTTTAATTTTTTATCTACTTATTTTATGACAAAAAAACCATCAGACGATTTACTCCTTGTGAAATGGGGTAAACATTTATGCAGGCGAAAAAGCCTTACATTTTTATTGACGTTATTGGGGCTTTTCCTGCCTTATGTCGTTTCGTATGGGGCTAATATTAGTCCTGATAATCCGGCACATTATAAGGTGACCTGGAATAAGGAAAAGGGTTGTTATGCTTTTGAAATTCGCGTATATGACTATGCCGATAAGGATAATTGGGCGTCCCGCTTTAAAGTAAAAGTAAAAAAGGGCACCGATATGCCAATACTTTTTGTGATAGACCTTCAGAAGCAGTCGTTTACAAACGGCGGGACCGTAGTGGCCCGAATAAGAAACCTGATGCCGGAGACTTACGGGAAGATTTGGGTAAACGATAAGGTAAACGGTTTTGCAAAGGTTCCGTATTCGAGTACCTACTATTCGGATACGGAAGCAGTCACAGCTGCGAATGGTTATGGCAATTATAACATTCCCCGAACCAATGGAGAAGCGAACCATGTAGTTATGTATTGGTATCCGAATAATCCTAAATATATAAATCAGGATCTTACTTTTAATCTGACAGGGACGGTAAGGACCGAAGGCTCTTCTGACTCATGGTGGAAAGATACAAATCGCGGTCCTATCAAATCTGAATATTATAATTATAATGCGAAACTTACAAATGGTGCGCTTAACACCGAGAACGGAGCGTATGAGTTTAACGTTGCGGTAGATAATGTAGATCGAGATAAATATACAACCTCAAAGGTGGTTTTGCAGACTTCTACAGATGGAAATCAGTGGTTCGATCGTAAGACGCTAAATTTTAATAGCAACTATCACTCTGCGTTTATTAGCGATGCCGGACTGACCAAATATAAATTCGACTCAAGATTGCTGACAGCCCAGGAATGGGCCAACGGAGTGTATGTAAGAGCGGTTGCTTTTACAAATCCGGATGGCTCGCCTGACGGCTCCGGCTCATCGAACTATGTACAGCAATCTGTTTCGTCATCTCTTTATACGGGGGCGACTACGGTTCTTAATTCGGATGAAACTTTTAAAATCATTCAAAATAACCGAAATGTCGATATACATTGGGAGACGATTAATCCTACTCGTGAAAAAAACAGCCAAAACCAGGCTAATTTTATTGTAGAAAGATACATTGGTAATCAGTGGACCCAAGTTGGTGAAGTGTTGTTTAATAAGGATAATACAAAATATACGTATACCTATTCTTTGAAAGACAACGAATGTAATATTGGAAAATATAATTATCAATTCAGAATTCGCAGGCCTATATTCAATAATGTGGGTATTTGGAAAGAATTTATGGTTTTAAATAAAACCCATTCCATTTATTCTGATTATAAGGAATTGAAAATATTAAATATCACACAGATAGGCGAGGCTTCCTCTGTGGATGTTAAATGGGGATATGCCTCTACCGATAACGGACTTTGGGATAATAATGTAAAAATAAAGTTGTATAAAGATGATGTTGTTGTTGCCGAGCCTAACTATAATGAAACCACTTGTAAAGTTGGTTCGTTGCAGGGGTGTACTAAATATAATTTTCGGTTAGAAGTTTCTGTGCTTGGGCGTACCTCGACTTCAGAAACGGAGGAATTCCGGATGCCGGATATTTTAAAAAGAGAAATATCTTCATTCGAGGTTTCAAAAGGGTATTATAATAACTATGTGTTGTTAAGCTGGAATATCCCGGCCGATAAAAGTAATTTTAAATATTTTGCGATTACGCGAACTCCGATAGAGGGCGGTGAGCCTGTCACGATTGAGCAGGTTACTCATAATGGGCTTACAAAATACAACTATCAGGATAAGAGCATGGATGCGGGAGTTATTTACCGCTACAAGATTACCGGGTATTCTGAATGTGAAGGGATGCCTACGGTGGGAGATGCTAAGGAAGATGAAGGATTTTGTCAGCCTTATGGCTCAATATCTGGCCGAATAGCGTATGAAGGCAGCCAGGCGGTAGAAGGTGTTACCGTTTCTGTATCAGGAAATGATGAAAATTCAAGTAATAAGTCGATTTACTTTAATGCTTCGCAAGATGGTTCGTATGGCGAACTGCCGGGCGATTTGATTGATTTTAGAAACAATCAAAAATTCGCGGTGCAAGCGTGGCTTAATCCGGGTACGCAGCAGAACGAGGAGATGGTTGTTTTCTCAAAAGATAATTTATTTAGTATCAGATTGGTTAATCAGGATGCCGTAGAGAATGCAATTAAAATTTGCGTCTCGGGGAAAGAGGTTTCATTGGCCTCGAAAAACATAGCATTGGCATCTAATACCTGGACGCAATTAACCTGTAATGTGGCTATTGATAAGCAACAGAAGAGTTTTTATTATCAAATATATCTGAACGGAAAAGAGGCGGCTGCAGGAACGGTTACCGGGATTGCTCTGGATCTGCCACATTATAGCAAGACAGATTCGCAACTGAAAGAGGAGCGCGTGTTTATTGGCAGTTATTTAAATAATGCTTCTAAAGAGATCATATCATCTTATACAGGATATATTGATGAAATCAGGTTCTGGAATACGAATCTGGACGCTAAGATGGTAACCGCTAATTATAATGCGTTTATTACCGGAAAAGAGAAAGAACTTATCGCTTATTATCGATGTGATGAGTCGGGGGTGCAACGCTTATTTGATATCTCCGGAAAAGGAGTCTTGTTTAATAAACGCGACGGAGTGTTGGGGATGCTGACTAACCATACGGCAAATGTGCCAAGTGCGGATCAGCTTTCGAATAAAACGATAACAGACGTAGATGGTAATTATCTTATAAATACCATTCCTTATACGACAGACGGATTGCAATATAACATAATCCCTTCTTACGGTACCCATAAGTTTAATCCGAGCAAACGCCCTGTGTTTGTATCCCCTTCGTCAACGACATTTAATAATCTTGACTATGCGGATGAATCAAGCTTTAGCGTAAAAGGGAAGGTTTATTATGCGGGTACGCTTTATCCGGTAGAGGGAGCCAATTTTTATGTAGATGGTGTTATTTGTAGTAGAAACGGCGAAGTGATTGCTTCCGGAGCCGACGGAAGTTATGAAATATCCGTGCCTATCGGAGATCATTTTATTCAAGTGAAAAAGAATGGGCACGTATTTGCGGACAATGGCAGATATCCTGCCGATCCAAACAACATCAAAGTAACTACGTTTAAAAATGACCTGAAAGATGTTTATTTTTATGATAATACGACGGTAACGATAACGGGCCGCGTGGTCGGAGGGCAAGTTGAAGCCTCTAAGCCATATGGTATGGGGTTGAGTGTCAATAATATTGGAGTGGCGCAGATTGAGCTTACCGCCGGAGATTATTTGATGAACGTGGTAAAAGAGGTTGAAAACGGCATCATGGTATTCAATCCGAATCCGGATAAGAAGCAATTGGCTTCGGCCTCGGCTGATGTGCGTTCGAAAGCATATATTGCAGGTGGAAGTGGTGACAACAAAGACAAAACTAAATCCATATTTATTACTACCGACTCCTTGACGGGTGAATTTGCCGTAAGCTTGCCTCCGGTAGCTTATATGGTAAAAGGTATACATGTGCCGGGCAATAAATCGATAATTTTCAATCCGAGTAATATATCGGTTGTAGATGCAACCAATATTCAGATGATTCAAACCGATTCTGTAACCCTGGAGGATAATACGTATAAAGAGTTTAGCTATTGCGTTGCTTTAAATCCGTCGTATAAATCTGTTCCTGTCTTTACGGTTGAGGATATGGGTAATACAGTTGGCGCTTTTGGCGAAAAAATGCTTAAATATCAAGATATTACAATGTCTGAGGCAGCGGATATCGAAGCATATGTTGTTGATGAAGAGAAGAAAAAGGTTAACTACCTGCTTAAAGTAGGGGATGATAAAGCTTATCCTGTATATCTGCAAAACAGTAAATACCGCTTTAAGTTTAAGGGGTATGAAGAGTATGTAAACCAGGATAATCCGGATGCCATCCGTACCAACCGCGTGCCGCTTAGCGGAAATGTGGTAACAGTGTCGAATGCATTGAGTGCTTCTCAGAAAGTGTATGTTGAAGATGGTGTAAATACAGAGGGTGCCAATGTAAAAAGAGGAGATTTGGTTGATCTTGAAGAAAATCAGCTTCAGTTAGACAGTATCGGAGAAGCTGTTTACACATGGAGAGCCGGATTCCCGAATATTACGATGCCTTATACCAGACGTATCAATATTGTATGTGAGTATAACGGTGGATCCATTAAGTGGGAAAATGATATTCAGGAAGGGGTGGTTATGGGAGCGCTCCCTTCCGGAAATAACTTTGTTACGTCAGGGCCTGATAAGGTATTGATGGTATTGCGTGATCCT
Organism: Bacteroidales bacterium; assembly: GCA_036655755.1. GTDB lineage: Bacteria > Bacteroidota > Bacteroidia > Bacteroidales > JAUNSR01 > JAUNSR01. The sequence goes on from JAVVPN010000084.1 coordinate 7,150, forward strand.
CCGGGAACTTCATCTAGTTCTTTTTGGGAGCAGGGATTGACTGTTACGACAGAAGAAACAGACGGAGGATCGGTTATGTCAAATAATGAGGTAGTGACTTCTACAAGTTTCGGGCTTTACGGCACAACGATCGTGGGTACTCCCGGTTTTGGTGTAATCAATGAAGTGGGACAGAAAAATACGATTGAGGCCGGATTGGAGCTAACTGCCAATTATACGGATTCGAAAACCGTAAGTACAACCGTTACCACAACAAAGCGCATCAGTACATCTGACGGATTTGATTTTGTGGGTGCGCAAGGAGACGTGTTTATTGGATCGGCTACCAATATCATATTTGGAAATGCCCGTCAGGTAGCACTTTTAAGATCGGGTAACAATTATTCTATCGGGACGGAAGATGTAATTTCAACCGGCTCGGAGTTTAGCACCAGCTTTAACTATACGACTAATTTTATAGAAAACAGCCTGATTCCGAATCTTTATAAAGTACGGGATGGTTTGCTTCAGACGGTAACGCAAGCAGAATACGATTCGTATGTGAATAATACAGAAGAGGTAGTGTATCTGACATTGCTTAATCCGGAAGATCCGCGTTTCGGAACCCGGAATTTTGATGAAAAAGTATGGGGAAGCGAGGCGAATACAGAAAAATCACTTACATATGGCGTAAGTTATAAAATGGTTTTGCCACAGGTGCGTGATCCTAAGAAAGCTTATCAGGACATGGTGTTATGGTATAACGAGCAGATTATCGGCTGGGAAAATACGCTTGCTGATAATGAAGAGGCTAAAATCAATGCCATTGAAAATAAGAACAAATGGCTCGACCAGAACTATTCGTTTGATTCGGGTGCAATGATTGAAGCAAGTACTTCTACTTGCGAAAGTGAGTCGCGCAGCCGTGCGAGTGAAGTGGAAACGTTGGTGGTACTAGGGCTGGATACCGGTTTTGAGATAAATAAAACGGGGGTCGCTGTTACGTCCAAGACGAAGACGGGAGCGAAATATTTCGGAAATTCAACATCGACTACAGAAGCGTGTATTATGACAGGTTATACGCTTAAGGAAGAGGGTGATGACGATGCGATTACGGTAGATGTATTTAGAGCACCGGACGGATTCGGCGCTATTTTCAAGACCAGGGGCGGACAAACGTCTTGTCCTTTTGAGGGTGAAACGCTTTCTAAATATTTTAAACCGGGATATATTTTGTCTGAAGCTACAATGCAGATAGAGATTCCTGTAATTACGGTTGATGATCCGAATGCAATCGACGTGCCGTCGGGGAAAAATGCGACTTATACGTTGAAGCTTGAAAATAACTCGGAAATAGAGGAAGACGTATGGTTTAATTTGGCAATGCTGGATGAAACAAATCCGAATGGTGCTAAGATTACAATGGATGGAGCCGTACTTACTTCCGGCAGACCAATTCTTGTACGTGCGGGCGAAACGTTGAAGAAAACGCTTCAGTTAACACAGAGCAGACCCGACATTATGGAGTATGAGAATATTAAACTTGTGCTTAAATCGCAGTGTCAGTCAGATCCGACGGGTATACATGATGTGATTGCGGATACGGTAGCTATTTCGGCTTACTTTGTGCCAAGTTGTTCGGATATTAGCTTGCATATACCAACAAGGGTAATGAATACCACTACCTCGGATACGCTTGCTATTCAGGTTAAAGGGTATGAGAGAACCTTTAATGGATTACAGGCGATACGTATCCAATATAAAGGTGAAAGAGATATTGACTGGAAGCTAGCGAAAGAATATGTTCTTCAAAAGGAGAATCTGACAAACGGAAATGAATTATTGCCGGAGGGAAGTAGCGTAACATACCAATTCCCGATGAGTAATACCGCTTTGTATCCGGATCAGAAGTACACCTTCCGTGCTGTAGCGGTTTGTTTGTTTGCAAGTGAGGAAATTCCGAATGAATCGGATTACATTGATGTAATCAAAGATATGGCCAAACCGATGGTATTGGGTAAACCAACCCCTTCGAATGGTGTTTTGACCGATGATAATGAGGTTGCGGTTGTATTTAATGAGATAATCAGAGGTTCATTACTTAATAAAGTTGAGAATTTCAGTGTAACAGGCCGATTGAACGGTTATGCGATTGATCATAAAGTGGCGGCCAAACTGCAGGGTGAAGCGATTTCAACAGAAGCTAACATAAACTTGGACGGAAAAGACTTTACAGTGGATATGTGGGTGAAAATCAATTCGGCCGGTGAGATTCTTTCTCATGGGAACGGAGTGAATAAATTTGTAGCCGCTGTAGATGGAACCGGGAAAGTTACGGTAAAAATAGGCGATCATGAATATGCGGCTATCAATACTATCCCTGTTGATAAATGGGTATTCTTGAGTATTGCATACAAAAACAGTAAGCCTTCGGCAACTCTGACTGCAAATATCGCTTATGATACGTATAAAAAAGAGTTGTTTGAAAGTCTTGCGGTTGCCGAATATACCGGAAATGGTAAAATGAAAATCGGCCATAACCTGCAGGGGGCAATGCATGACCTGACGCTGTGGAATAAGTCAAGAAGTTTTGCTGAAGCTCAGTCTGAAATGTATGTTGCTAAAACTTCATCGACGGCAAATCTGATTGGTTATTGGAAAATGGATGAAGGAAATGGCCAGGTAATTAAAGATGTTGCAAGAAACCGACGGATGATAATGGTATCTGACAATTCTTGGCATATTGAAGCTGATAATTACGCATTGCAGTTAACCGGTTCGGATTATACGGCGATTAACACGTCGTTGTGTCCTGTTTCGGAACAAGAGGATTTTATGTTGGAAATGTGGTTTGCCGCGCAGGCTTCTTCTGAAGTGGCAACCTTATTCAGTGTAAATGATACTGTTTTGGCAGTACGCCTTGATAAAGGCGGAATGGCTGAACTTGTGGTTAATGGAGTGGCATATGCGACATCTGCACAATCTTATGCAAACAATGTATGGCACCATTTGGCATTGAATGTGCATCGTAACGGAAATGCTATTCTTTATATAGATGGGGTTGCTGTTCAGCAAATATCCGGATCATTGATGCCTGCGGTAGCTACGGATAACATTATTATCGGAGCGCGCAGATTCAGAAACAAAACAACCGGAAAACATGAGTTTGCAGATTATCTGAAAGGTGGCATTGATGAATTCAGATTATGGAAAGCAAGATTGTCGGCAGATATTCTTCAAGATAACAGATTTGTGCGTTTGTCGGGCGAAGAGCCGGGACTGGCTGCTTACTATCCGCTCGAAAAGAAAGGGCTCGATTCAGGTAATCAGGTTATTCTGACACCTTCTTTCGCGGATTGCAGTAGCGCAAATGCCGGTGATGCAACTTATTCGGCTGGCGTTACCATTGTGAAAGAAGCTCCTGCTCTGAAAGAGAATATTACACTTTCAAATGTAGATTTCTCGTTTGTAGCTTCTGACTCTAAGGTTGTAATTAATATCAATGAGAGTGATGAAAGAATAGAAGATTGCACGCTCTACTTTACATTGAAGAATATTTATGATGAAAACAACAACTTGAGTCTTCCTATTTCATGGAGCGCATATGTAAACAAGAATAAGCTGAAATGGAGTGAGGATTTGGTTGAGTTGAAAAAAGAGGTGCTTTCAACACAAAGCTTTGAAGTAACAATTGTAAATGAGAGCAGTGTAAATGAAAGTTGGGAGCTAAGCGGATTACCGGCATGGTTGAGTGCGGATGTGGTTTCGGGAACTTTACGGCCTCTTGGTGAAAAAGTAATTAAGTTTACAGTAAATGACTTTGCTGCCATAGGCAAATACGAAGAGGTAATTTATCTGACCGGAAACAAGAACATAAAAGAGCGTCTTGTGGTATCGCTGGTGGTAACGGGCAATCGTCCTGAATGGCATGTCAATCCGAATGAATTTGAGTTGAGCATGAATGTTACCGGACAGCTTAAAATTACAGATGTTCTTTCGCAAGATGAAGATGATATCGTTGGAGCGTTTATCGATGGAAAATGTGTAGGCGTGGCTTCTCCTGTATTCTATAGCAGATATGAAGCGTATTATGTGATGATGGATATTTACGGAAGCTCTTTATCAACCGGAAAACCTGTCGAATTTAGAATATGGGATGCCGGTAGTGGTAATATTTATCCGATAGTAGAGACAAGCGAGCCTATCAGTTTTATTGATAATGGTTTGTTTGGAAGTTTTGCGAATCCGTTTATTTGGAATGCAAAAGATATGATTCAACAGAATATCGAACTTGTAGAAGGATGGAACTGGACTTCGGTTCATGTTCATAATTCAGATAATATGTCTTTGAATAATATGTTTGGTAATATTGTTTCTACATCTCAGCTTGTTAAATCAAAATCTGCTTTTGCCGTTTCGGATTCTGAAAAATGGGCGGGGGCACTTTCTGAAATATCTGTCGGCGCTATGTATAAAGTTTTGTCAGACAAAGTATCTGTATTGAACCCTATCGGTAAAAACATCGTTCCGGCACAAAGTGAAATCTCTATCTTAAATGGATGGAACTGGATCGGAGTAAATGCAGACTATGTTATGTCAGCCAATGATGCTTTCGCTTCTTTGGATGCTGAAAACGGGGATGTTATAAAGGGGCATAAAGGTTTTGCTACTTATGACGGGTATGAATGGGTAGGAACGTTGTCTGCCATTACGCCGGGCAAAGGATATTTATATATGTCGAATGGTGTAAACAATAAAACGTTTACGTATCCGAATAGTATCCGTAGCAAGGCGAAGAGTATCGTGAGCAGTCGCAACATTTATGCACAAATGGAGAATGAGGAGTTCGAAATTGTGCCGATCAATAAATATCCGAGCAATATGACTGTAATCGCCCAAGTTGAGGAAGACGGCCAAATTCTTACGGATGTAGAGGTTGGCGTATTCTGTGGAGATGAATGTAGAGGTGCGATTAAGGCAGCTTCGGATGGATTGTTATTCTTGACGATTGCCGGCGAAGGACAGGGAGATAAGTTGTCTTTTAAGATAAAAGATGATAATTCGATAAGCGTTGCAGAGCAGAGCCTAGTGTATGCAGATGATGCAATGTACGGAACGTTGAAAATGCCTTATATAATTAAGTTAACTACTACCGGTCTTGATAAGACAGAAGCGGGAATAAAAGTTTATCCTACTTTAGTAGATGAGTTTACTGAGATTACGTCAGCTTCCGGAGATCTTCTAAAAGTCGAAGTGTCTGATATTTCAGGATATGTATATTATGAAAAAATGTATCCGGGAGAGAGCACAAGAATTGATATGAGTAATCTTACGGAAGGAGTTTATTTCGTAATTGCGACACAGATGAATGGTGAAAAAGTGATTACACGAGTTGTAAAACAATAACCACGAATTTATTAAATCGAAAAGAAGAG
>JAVVPN010000085.1:0-12413 GCA_036655755.1 Bacteroidales bacterium
GTATTACGAAGAGAAGTAAAACCGGCCTTAGGGTGTACGGAGCCTATTGCTGTAGCATTGGCTGTGGCCAAAGCTTCTGAGATACTGGAAGCTCAGGGAGAAAAAGCGGCAAAGATAACGGTGGAAGTAAGCGCCAATATCCTTAAAAATGCAATGGGAGTGGGGATTCCCGGGACTGGTATGAATGGCTTGTATATAGCATCGGCATTAGGTGTGTGTTGTGGTAAATCAGCATATGGATTGGAGGTTTTGCGGGATGTTTCGCTTCAGCATGTAGAAGCTGCACGTGAGATGGTGGGTGCTAATCGAATCGAAATAAAATTGTCGCAAGAGGATGCAAAACTATATATAAAAGCGAGTTGCTGGAGTACGTCTCATACAACGAGCGTTACAATTCGGGATGCTCACGATCAGATTACGGAGGTGACATTAGATGGAAAATGTATGGAGATACAGACTTCTTCATCTGATTGCTCAAAACAGGCGGAAGATACATTGGATATTAAATCATTGGGCCTTACCGTAGAGTCAATATTTGAGTTTGCAATGGAGGCTCCTTTAGAAGAAATTACCTTTATTCGTGAATCGGAAGTATTGAATAAAGCGATTGCGGAAGAGGGTCTGAAACATAATTATGGTTTGCAAATCGGAAAAACCATTCGGAACCGGATGCATGCTTCTGTTTTCGGACACGGTATTTTACCTTATGCCATGTCTTTGACTGCTGCCGCGGCGGATGCCCGTATGGCAGGATGTACCTTACCGGCAATGAGCAATTCAGGAAGTGGAAATCAGGGAATAACGGTAACGTTACCTGTCGTAGCAGCGGCTAAACAATTAAAGAGCACGGATGAGCAGCTGATTCGGGCATTGATTCTAAGCCATTTGGTTGCTATTCATATTAAAACTTATCTGGGTCGCTTGTCGGCATTGTGCGGATGTGTGGTTGCTTCTTCGGGGGCTGCTTGCGGGATTACCTATCTGATGGGAGGAAAATATACCGAAGTGACTTATGCGATTAAAAATATGATTGGAAATATAACCGGAATGGTTTGTGACGGAGCAAAAGCCGGTTGTGCAATGAAAGTGGCATCGGGAACCTCTTCAGCGATTCAGTCTGCAATTCTGGCTGTAGATAAAATTTGTATTTCGGAAAATGACGGAATAATTGAGTCGGATATTGAAAAAACGATTTATAATTTGGGAAAGATAGGATCTGTCGGAATGCAACATACCGATTCGGTTATGTTGAATATCATGGTGAATAAACGGGGAAACATGCCTATCTGTCATTAATTGAATTCCCTTTTTTGCGGAGAGAAGAAATAAAAACGAGGATACCTACACACTGTAGATATCCTCGTTTTTATTTTTACAATGATATTATCGCTTTAATCGGTAATGATTAGTTTGGTTGTTTGATTGTCGGTTTGGATAATATAGATACCCGCCTGGCATGTAACTGATAATGGCTCATTTGTAGTAAAGCCCTGGTAGATTGAAATACCATTGATCTGATAAATGTTTACAAATGTGCCTTCTGCGGCGGTGATGATTACTTCGTTTCCGACCGTTTGGATGCGGGCAGTCGTTTTGGTATTGGTAATACCGCTTCCAATATTCGTTTTTACATGGATTAGGTCAGACCACTCGGAAGTAGTTGCATCTTTCGTAGCAAGAACCTGATATGCATAAGTCGTAGCCGGTTTTAATCCGTCGATTGCGTAAGATGTCGTAGTCAGGTTTTCTATTAAAAGAGGAAGCTCTGTGGCGCGTGCCATTGTCTTCGGTTCTTTAGCAGACATGTCTCCTGTATAAATGACAACATCATCCAGATAATTTATACCGGAAAGCAGAATTTTGATACACCCTTTTTGGGGTACGTTTTCAAATACAATGCATTCGCGGATTGACTCTGTAGAAATGTTTTTGGTTACTTTTTCAACAAGAGTGCTACCTGTAGCATCTGAAAATAGAGATATTAATGCTCCGTTTTGTATCGCCGCTTTGCCTTTTAATGTGTAATATAGGGTAATAATACCATTTGCAGCAGTAAAGTCAAGTTCCGGTGACATTAAATATCCGGAAGGGACTTTATTACTGCCTAGCTTACATATTTCACCGGCCTGATAAAGTTTGGATCCTTGCCATCCGGCTTTTGTCATGTATTTGTCTAAAGAGGAACTTATGTCACTTGCGTCCGGACTTGCTTCAGATCCTTTTGTAAATTTGGAGAAGTCTTCAGAAATAATAACTTCACCCCCTTTTACTTCAGAAATGCGCAATGTGTAAGAACTAGCCCCTTCTACGTCAGTCCAATTTGCGGTAAATCCAGTTTCCGAAACATCAGTTGCCCCTAAAATATCAGGAGATTTAAGATATTCCTCCATGAAATTGAATGTTACAATTTTATTTTCATGTGTAATATTTGTTATGGGTTTACCAAGTTTACCGCCTGTATAAAGCTGTGCCGCGGGAACGCTGGTATCGGTAAAAGCAGTATTGGCAGAAGTACCCGGATACGGATCGCCTAATAATGATTCTACATAAGCCGTATAATTGCCGTTATATACCATTAAGTTATTATCAGCAGGAACAAGGGATACACGTTGATGTCCCAATGTATTATTAACAATATTATTATTCCATGCACTTTTCAGATAATCTACATGTGTAATCAATAAACCACTAGCCGGCAAATATTGATCCCACCCAGCACGTTGACGGTTTTCTAATACAAAATACTCATTGCTGTTTTGATCTGAATAGATTACGTACGCTTCATTGGAGCTGTGAAGCTCTTCTAATTCTACTTTTTGAGGGGTTTTAAGTTCAGTAAGAGATAACCAGCCTACAGATGATTTCTCGAATGCAGAATAACCTGCCGGAGTTTTACTGTTATTATTATAACTTCCGGAGTCCATAATATCCCATTCGCCCATACCGAATATTCTACCCGAGTTATAGGTGTCGTAAAGATCGGGTAAACCAAGACAATGGCTGAATTCATGGCAGAATGTGCCAATACCATCCAGATTGCTACCTGTATTGCCCATTAATTCAGAAGAACAAGCATATTTACGGACGCTTTTCCCATTGAGTGTAAGAGATAATGATTCGCCTGCAATATCCCACGCGTGTGGCCATATTGTATTTGCACCTCCTTGCTGAGCTTCTCCATACCCTGCATAAACCACATAAACTAAATCAACATTGCCATCATTGTCTAAATCATATTTAGAAAAGTCCACATCAAAGGTCGAAGCAGCCAGTTGGCAAGCATCTCTTACCATCGTAGCCGGGCGGACATCATTGCCATATCTGTCATTGGCGCCATAATATGCCATCGTATTGGTTAATGTAATAGGTCCGTATACATCAAATTTAGGTGTAAAATTTCCGTTAGACTGACTGATGAAATAATCACGGACACTACCGGTTGCACCATTTGCAGTATAATTGTCTTGATTTGTATGATTTTTAAATGCTTCAAGCGGAGAGTTTACGGAAAACTTCTTATCACTGAATTGAACTAGCAATACCAGCCCATGGACTTCTCCGGAAGAAGGGAAGGCGGAGGATTTGTTCGCAGTGGTTTGTCTTGATTTTATTCTGTTTGTACGAAGCTGATTCATAGATTGTAATACATCTTCATTCTTGATTTGCTGAAGATATTGTTTTTCAGATTCAGTACGATCAGATGGGTTGTGAGCAATCGTGCCGGTAGAAGTCATGATTCCGCCTTGCAAAATTGCATATTTGTAAAATCCATCCGAATCTTGTATAATGATTTTGCCATCGAGTGTCTCATAATAATGAAGATGTTCATCTCCGGCTAATTGTACAGAAACAGATGTTCCATCGGGTTGTTGAATCAATTGATAGCCACGCTTGGCGGGAATACCAAACAATGTTAGTTGGGTTAATAGAAACCCAATTAAAAGTAGATGTCTATTCATAGATTTATAAATTAAAAAATAGTTATTTATATTTTATTTTGTAAGATAAATAGTGTGTTAATTATCAAATTAAGATATAATTATCTATATATAATATGAAATTGATACAAAAAAACTTCATTATCGGTTAAAAATAAGAATTAAGGCTTTGAAGTGTAAATAAATATGGGCAAAATAATTAAAAGGACTTATCTTTGTTTGGTATTTTTATCTAATATTAGGGAAAACATGACAGCTTTAGGTGCTTTAATTGGCTTATTTATCGCTATATTATTGATTATTAAAAAGATCTCGCCAGCTTATAGTTTGGTCTTGGGTGCATTGGTCGGTGGTATAGCAGGTGGTTTATCTTTACCGGATACTGTAAATGTAATGATTGACGGAGTGAGGGATGTTACACCGGCTATTCTGCGAATATTAACAGCCGGCGTTTTATCCGGAGTGTTGATTAAGACAGGGGCCGCATTGGCTATTTCCGATACGATTATTCGGAAACTGGGCGAAAAACATGTATTTCTGGCATTAGCTCTTGCTACATTATTATTATGTGCTATCGGTGTATTTATTGATGTTGCGGTTATAACTGTGGCTCCGGTAGCATTGTCGGTAGGGAACAGGTTGAATATCTCTAAGTCGAAATTATTATTGATGATGATTGGAGGAGGGAAGTGCGGTAATATCATTTCACCTAATCCGAATACAATTATAGCGGCCGAGAACTTTAATGCACCTTTGTCAGAGGTGATGTTCGTTAATTTGTTGCCGGCATTAATTGGTTTTATTTTTACGGTTTTTATGATTGGTCGATGGATTCCCAATAACAAAGGAGCTATTCCTGAAAAAATGACAATCAATGATAAGGAGGGGTTGCCCACTTTTGGAGCCAGTATAGTTGCCCCGGTTGTAACTATTTTATTATTGGCTTGTCGGCCATTATTTGGGTTCGTTGTCGATCCTTTGGTTGCTTTGCCAATCGGAGGTATGGCCGGAATAGTAGCGACCCGACAATGGAAAAGCTTTCTTCCTGGACTTGAATATGGCTTGCAGAAGATGTCGGTGGTAGCCATTTTATTGGTAGGAACGGGGACAATTGCCGGAATTATTAAAAACTCTACTATTAAGGATTATATTTTAGAGGGTTTGAGCCATTTGCCATTGGGGGATGCTTTGATTGCACCCGTTTCGGGTGCATTAATGTCTGCTGCCACGGCTTCAACTACGGCCGGTGCAACTATTGCATCCGCTTCTTTTTCGGGTACGATCCTTGCAGCCGGAATTTCTGCTGTTTGGGGAGCGGCCATGATTAATGCCGGTGCTACCGTTCTTGATCATTTGCCACACGGATCATTTTTTCATGCAACGGCGGGAGCAACCGATCTCGATTTGAAAGAGGGGTTGAAGCTAATTCCATATGAAACCCTGATTGGACTGGTGCTTACTATTAGCTCTCTGGGGCTTTATCTGATGGTTTATTAATTTGTTTTTTATATATGTTTTTTTCTTTACCCACTTTTAATGTGAAAGGCATTGCTTATGCTATACTTTCTTCAGCGACTTTTGGATTGATTCCTTTGTTAGCTCTGCCTGTGGTAGCTGCAGGAATGGATAAACCATCTATTTTATTTTATCGTTTCTGTATTTCTGCTTTTTTGATGGGAATCATTGTGTGGATGAAAGGTGCTAATTTCCGTATTTCTTTATCTCAGTTAGTTTCTCTTCTATCGTTAGGCTTTTTCTATGCTGCAACCTCTTTGCTATTAATGGATGCCTATACATTAATTCCGAGTGGTGCCGCTACCACTATTCATTTTCTCTATCCGGTAATGGTATCGGCTATTATGATCTTCTTTTTTAAAGAACAGAAGTCGGCAGCTTTGTTATTTGCCGCCTTATTGTCATTGGGTGGGGTGGCGACCTTAAGTTGGAGCCCGGAGCATGCTTTTAATGTGCGGGGAGTGATTGCGTCTGTTGCGTCTGTTTTGACATATGCTTTGTATATTGTAGGGGTTCAGAAGAGTAAGATTCGCTATATGAATGAATATACGTTGACATTTTACGTGTTGCTCTCTTCTTCTGTATTTTTCTTATTCAATGTTGTGTTTACAACCGGATTTCAACCTATTCCTGATTTATCAAGTGGAATTTCTATTTTTTTATTAGCTCTTTTGCCAACCGTGATATCGGATCTGAGTCTGGTTCTCGCAATTAAATATATTGGCTCTACCACGACATCGGTATTAGGGTCAATGGAGCCGTTAACAGCAGTGGCTATTGGCGTATTGGTATTTAATGAACCTTTTGGCATACGTGTGATGGCAGGAGTGTTTTTTATTCTGACCGCTGTTGTTCTGATTATTCTTACTCAAAAAGGAACATCGGTGCAAGTTGAAGCGCAAAATCCGAATACTGCTAGGTGAATCAAAGTGCGACTCTACTAGATTATATAATCTTTCGTTTTATATTCAATAACCGACATAATTACGGCCTTTGAGATAAAAAAATCATTTTAAAAATTAAGAATAACTTTAAAAATGAATAAAAGCGTTTATCTTTGTTTCGGCTATTTAATTAATATTTATAAGTGATGTAGATCTGCGATAGGTTGTGGATCGTGGATCAAGTTTTTTTGAAGAAGGTTGGGAGTTTGTGGCTTGAAAAATGAATTAAAGAGCGATTTTTTATTTTATGCTAAAATCTTGAAGAAAGTGCTTTTTTGAGTGCAATATTAATTGGGTTAATTGGAGAATATTCATTTTACTTTATTGAACAAGGATATTTAGTATCTATAAAGTCTCTCGGTTTTATTACAAATCTGAGAACAAAAACTGTTGCTTTCATAAAAACCTTTTTTATCCTTTAAAGATATTCAATTATTTATGTTATTCAGGATGTATATTCCTGATAGGTTATTTTATGAACACCCCTTGGTTGGTGTTTTTTTATTTTTATCGGCTATTACTGCCGGAAACGGACTGGATAAATATTTTGACTGTGACAGATTTGGTTTGTATCATTAAATTTTTGATATAAATATTTAAATAAATGTCAAATATATTAACTTTGCGGTGTTTTTAAAACTTAATATAGTATTCTTATTTATTAAAACTCTAATTATGGATATGATTTCTTGTAAAAATATGTTTATTTTCACAGCTATACTTTGTTGTAGTTATGGAGGTAACAAAATCAAGGCTCAGAAATTTTCGCTAAAAACCAACACTTTAACATGGGCAACTCTATCGCCAAATGTTGGCGCAGAAATCATATTAAGTTCACATATTTCTGTTAATGGGCATTTAACACTTCATCCATTTAACTTTAAAGGCAATCCCTTTCGCTTTTTTATAGCTCAGCCAGAGTTGCGTTATTGGCCCGGACGTCCATGTTCGCGCCATTTTTTCGGAGTGACGGGCTTTTATATGGATAATGATTTTGTATGGAAAGATATGCAATATAGAGGAGATGGATTGGCCGGAGGTTTTAGTTATGGCTATAACTGGATCTTATCAAGTCATTGGAATCTGGAAGCTTCAATAGGCTTAGGAGTAATGTATACACGCCAGTTTAAATATGAAACAGGCACGCAACGCCCTGAAAGTATTAACTATACCAAATGGATACCGGTGCCGATGAAATGCGGTCTTTCTTTCGTTTACATATTTAAATAAATGGCTATTCATAAATAAATTAAGATTATAATAATGAGATATTTCTTTTTATATCCTCGTCACTTGCTTATTTTTATCTTATGGCTGATTGGATCTGTGGCAATATATGCTCAGAAAAGTCGTATTCAAGGTAAAATCTTAGATGAGCAGAAACGACCTTTGGCTGGTGCCTTGGTTGTTGATAAGGAAACAAACGAAGTTTTAGGTGCAACGGATGATGATGGTAACTATTCGGCCTTGGTAACGAAAAACCAGGTATTGATATTCGAAAGTGTCGGTTGTAAGGATAAAGAAGTAAATGTAAAAGGACGTCAGGTTATCAATGTAACACTTGAGACTGAAGCTATAAAATTACAGGATGTAGAGGTTGTGGCCAAACTAACAAATAAAGTTATGCCCGAACCGACAGAAATTGAGATTAAAGGGAACTATTTTCATCTACGAACACGTGTGCGTGTCCCGGAAGAGATGGCAAAAAGTAATACCCGTTTAATATTCCAACCTTATATTTCAGACGTTACGGCAAAAAAAAGAGCTCCACTCAAACCATTGGTTTTAGATGGGAAAGAATATACAATCACTCAGAACAGGATGTATAGCTATCAGATTGATAAAGATCCTCTGATACCATATCTTTATAAGCCCGATTCAAAGGAAAGTGCAAGTCTGTTGCCTTATCATGACTCTATTTATATTACAGATCAGCATCATGATTTCAGAGGAGAAGTCCTTATTTCGATGGAAAACTATACACGCGCCTTTTATCGGGATAGTTTTGTAATAGCCAAGGGTACGGTAAATCCTTTACGCTTTTTTGACTATGAATTGCCTTCATCTGTTTTGGATGAATCTTCACTGATACCAAAACCGGCGCTTCAGCTACGTAGTGATAAAGGGGAAGTGGAATTGGTATTCTTGCCAAATAAATCTGATATCGATTTAAGTATCCCAAAAAACGTTAGTGAAATCGATCGGATGAAATCCCGTTTAGATGCGATAGAAAGAGATCCGAACTCGAATCTGCAATCATTTGAAGTGTTTGGTGTCGCTTCTCCGGATGGTATTCATCAGCATAATGAAAAGTTGGCTAAGGTGCGTATGAATTCGGCAGCCAATACGATTTTAGGACAGCTAAGTCAGGAAACCCGACAGTTTTTGAAAATTAAAACAGATGCATCCGTAGCCTCATGGACTGATGTTGTTGCGTTGATGCGGAAAGACTCATTGGCAGAGGCAGAAGAAGTACAAAGTATTATTGATAAATATCCGAAAGATATTGATTTTCAAGGGCGCCAAATTAAGCGTTTGCCTTTTTATCAGTCATTGATTTCACCTGTTTACCTACCCAAATTAAGACGTGTAGCATATCAATTTGAATATTCGGTTTTCCGCTCATTAAATAATGATGAGATTCGCTCGTTGTATAGTTCTGACCCGGGTCAGCTAACTCGTTATGAGTTTTATCGTATGTTTGAGATGACACAGGATACAGCTAAATTACGTGTGCTATATAACCAATCTCTAAATTTGTTTCCCAAATTTTTATTGGCCGCGAATCGCCTAGCTGTGCTGAATTTATCACAGAATTGTCCTAATGACAGTATTCTAGAACCTTTTATTAATAAAAAAGCTCCTCAGGCAGTATTGATGAATCAGGTGATGACGCTTTTAAAAATGCGTTTATATACAAGAGCGAACGAGTTGTTGGCAATGATTCCACTTACACCGGAGTCGGAAGAACTTCATGGAATTGTAGGTATTTTCAATGGCGATTTTGAATTAGGATATGAGCATATCGCGGAAAAAGGAGGCATTAATGAAGTCTTACTGTTATTAGCAATGAAGCGTAATGAAGAAGCCTATAAGAAAGCGGAGTTGCTGCCATCTGATATCGCAGTTAACGAATATATTAAAGCTGTTGCAGCGAACCGATTGGATAAAGTCGGGAATGCAATCATGTATCTGGAAAATGCATTTATGTTAGATCCACATTTACGTGAGGTAGCTTCTATTGATGGAGATGTCAATGATTTGTTGTAATTCTCCATTGTCTAGTTATAAATGAATAAAGTGATTAATACGCATTATGCATAAAATTACATGTAAAATAGCATTACTTGCATTGTTAGCGCCATGTTTGCCTGCAGTCGCACAGAAAGAATTTAATGCTTTCGATCATATATTGCAAAAACGACCACAATTAGATTCAATCATCTCATCCCGATGGTATGATAATATATTCCTTTCCGGAGGATTGGGGGTAGAAGGGGTTGTTAATGGAGTAGAGGTTCTTTCAGACCGCTCACGTTATGGCCTTACCGGTGCGATTCATATTGGTAAATGGTTTAATTCTGTTTCCGCATTACGGCTGGGATTCCAGGCCGGAATTCCGCAAAATCAATTAAACGACCCTTCCAGCCGATATTTTGTTCATTACGGTGTAACGGCAGACTATATGTTTAACCTGAGCAGTTATCTGTATGGATATAATCCTAAGCGCATTTTCAATGTGATACCATTTGCGGGAGCCGGAGTGCATATGGGAAGTGTTTTGCGTGAAAAACTACGCCCTTCAGCATCCGTGCGTGCTGGTATTCAAGCGACATTCCGTTTATCACAAGGATTAGATTTCTTTATTGAGCCGGTTGTAAGTTTGTATAGTGATGATTACAACCAGCAGCAAAACTGGAGACGATTCGATATTGTGCCAGCTTTAATGGCCGGTTTAACCTATACGATGGTTCCACGTTCGATACGTACAGGAGTTACTCCATTCTACAATGATCACCTTTTTGATAATATTTTTGTTTCAGGAGGTATCGGCGGTGGTTTGATGGTGAACGGAAGTACGATGAACCGCTTTTTTTATAATCATGTCGGACCCGAATTTTTTGTGGGAATAGGTAATTGGTTTACTCCGGTATCAGGTGCCCGTTTAAGCGTTACCAGTAATGTATTTAAAAGGAATAACCGGATAAAAAACAAGTATATTACAACTTTTGGAGGGCAACTGGATTATATGGTTAATCTGGATGCTCTGTTTGAAGGATATCATGCTAATCGTCTTTTCCGTATTTATGGAATAACCGGGCTGAATGTTGCTTTTCCTGAAAAGACAGGGAATAACTCTAACACGGTAGGGTTTGGAATTGGTATTCAGGGAAATTTCCGCTTATCATCTACAACCGACTTGTTTATTGAACCCCGCTTAAATATTTACTCCAATAAATTCGCTGGAGGAGTAACATCCAGTAAGTATGATGTGCCGGCAACTGTTTTGTTCGGTCTTACTTATCGTCGTCCGGATAATGGTACCTACCGTCGTACCGGATTTGAATCTAACAATATTGCCGATAATACATTCATTTCAATGGGTGGTGGTTTGAATGCCCCGGTTAATGGTCATATACGGAGATTGAAGCTAGATGCGATACAGCCATTCGGAACGATTGCCGTAGGAAAATGGATAACTCCTTACTCAGGATTCCGATTACATGGTCAAGCTGGGTTACTAGGCGAGACAAATACGTTTGGACAACCGGTAAGATCTAAATTAGTAGGGTTTGGTCTTGATTACTTATTGAACGTTAGCAATTTTATCGGAGGATATAATCCAGACCGTCCGGTATCTCTTATCGCAACGTTGGGAGGTTATGGATTGTTTAATAATGCTACCGACCGATTTAGTGAGCATGGACTTGAATGGGGTCTGGTAGGTGGATTACAAGGGCGGGTTCGTATCAGTCCGTCTGTACAACTATATCTTGAACCACAATTAGGATTGTATACAGATGGATTGACAGATACTTCTTTCCCTCCGTTATCCGGAGATCTTCTGGCTTCTTTATCCGCCGGTGTAATCTATAATTTCAGACAGTATGATCTTCCTGCGTACCGGCAGAAATTTGAATCAGCACAAGATGGGAAATGGTTTGCCTCAGTAGCCGGTGGTGTGGGGACTGTAATGAACAGTGCATTCAATACATGGCATCCGGGACCACAGATTGCATTAAGTTTTGGTAAGGAATATACGCCGTTATCAACCTGGCGTACTGCTATCCGATATACGCATTTGCCTGAATTGCCAAAACACAAAAAAAGTAAATACCAATCATATTATGGTGTGGATGCTGACTATATGATGGATTTGACGACACTCTCAGCCGGATATGATTCAGAGCGGATATTCCGTCTTTATGGAATTGCCGGAATTTCAATGGGGGCTGCCGAGAGTCGGGAAGAGATAAAATTCGTTCCCGGATTACATTTGGGAATACAGGCTTCTGTAAGAATTACCAATCAGCTGTCATTCTATTTAGAGCCGAGAGGGGATGTGTTTGGTAAATATTTTATGAATAATAATAATGATATGCGTAAGTTCGATGCGGCCATTTCTGGTATGGCCGGGGTAACATGGAAATTCAATATGTAACGATTATTTTAAGAAATACTATAAAATCCTGCCGGGAATAATGCCCGGCAGGATTTTGTTTTTCAAAAAATAAGTTAATGTATAAAATATAATTCTTTTGAAATCAGCAAGGAATGTGTTTTGGGTATAACTCGTGCATTAAAATGATTTGGAGATATCAGATGAAAAGGTGTATATTTGCACCCGTAATCAGGAAACAATGATTGCAAAACGCGAAAATAGCTCAGTTGGTAGAGCACAACCTTGCCAAGGTTGGGGTCGCGGGTTCGAGTCCCGTTTTTCGCTCCAAAAAAACAAAACGCGAAAATAGCTCAGTTGGTAGAGCACAACCTTGCCAAGGTTGGGGTCGCGGGT
>JAVVPN010000086.1:0-12272 GCA_036655755.1 Bacteroidales bacterium
AGAAAGCCAAAAATGTTTTTAATTTTGCAGGGCATAAATAATAATATCCTTCAAATAATGAAGATTCGAAAAATATATTTTTTAGCAATTTCAGTATTGTCATTGGCATTGGGTGCTTGTAAAGAGGAATCCTCGGTAATTGATTATTCAGGTTACACGGACGCCTTGGTACAAAGTTTTAAATTAGCCGATAACTCGAATATCGCGCCAAGCTTGTCATCGGTTTATTTTACGATAAACCAATATGGGAAAGTACTTCCTGACAATAGCCTGACGGGTGATAATCTGGTTGGCGAGATTTTTAATGCCGACTCATTGCCGGTTGGTTCCAAAACGAATCGCATGATTGCAGAAATCGGATTTTCGGATCCGTTGAAGGTGATGCTTTATACAGCCTCTGATACAATCGAATATTCGGCTACCGATTCAATCGACTTTTCGAAACCGGTATTGATGGAGGTAATCGCTCATAACGGAATCAATAAGAAGTTTTATCAGATTAAGGTAAATGTTCATAACCAGGTGCCCGACTCATTGCATTGGCAGCAGTATGTGGCAAACCCATTGGCGGATGCCGGTAATATCATTGCACAGAAAGCTGTAAATCTGGGTAACGTAATGTATTGGATGGTAAACGGCGATGCAGGAGTAGTGTTGTACACCGCTCCCGTAACGGATTTGCAAAACTGGACGAAAGCTGCGGTTACGCTGCCTGAGCCTGCCGATCTGACTACGCTGAGCACGTTTGCCAATAACCTTTATATGGTAAGCACAGATGGCTCATTGCTTCGCAGTGCCGACGGCCAGAACTGGGGCGTGGCTTCTGACGCGATGACGTTCAAAAATCTGATAGGAGAGTTTAATAAACCGAATGCAGCAGCTTTGTTTCTTGGTTTGATTCAGAATAAAACGAATGGCGGATATTATTATGCGCAGTCAGCCGACGGCGTAAGCTGGACACAGAACGATACTTTGAAGGCGAACTTCCCGTTGACCGGTTATTCTAATCCGCAACAATATTTCGCAGGAACCCGGCAGCGTATCGTGATTGTTGGAGGGCTCACTTCGAAAGGTGTTCCTACTTCTTCTACATGGAATTATGACGGCGTACAGCCTTGGCAGGAATTCTCTCAATCGGTATTGCCTGCCGTACAGGGTGCTTCTTTGATATCATACGAAGACAGTCCCGGCAAGGAAGATACTTTCTGGATGCTGATCAATGGCAAAAATGCAACCAATCAATATTCGAACGATATTTACGTGTCTGCAGATAAAGGGGTAAACTGGATCGTAGCCGATACATTGTTTAATTTCCCGGCAACTTATGAGCCGCGTGCTTTCTCGTCGGTGTATGTAGATGCGAATTACTTTATCAATATATTAGGCGGAGAGAGTGCAAAGGGTGAGTTGAATCAGATTTGGAGAGGCCGCCTGAATAAACTAGCTTTTAAGCCTATTGAGTGATGAGGAAATGCATTCTTGTACTGCTTTTTATATGTATGGGATTTGTGCCCGGAGTAGCTCAGGATTATTTGTATGAAGCGGGTATCGGGGCAGGCGTAAGTTCTGCTTATGGCGATCTGAATCAGGGCGGTTTCTTTTATAGCCCCCGGTTTGAGTTCGATGCTCATTTTCGCTATAAATATAATCTGCGGTGGGCTTTTACGGCAGAATTTCTCTCGGCAGGGCTTGCCGGCAAAAGCAGTGATTTCGACAACCAGTTTCCCAACGGTGCGGCGTATGCCTTTAATAACCGGTTGTGGCAGGTTTCGGGGAATGCAGAGTTTAATTTTCTGAACTACGGAATCGGAGCCTCTTACCGGGATATGTCGCGAATTTCGCCCTTCTTATCGGTGGGGATGGGGCTCGGGATGGTTTCGGGAGGACCAAAAAACGAATTCAGTTTTTCGCTCCCATTAGGGGCCGGAGTTAAGTACCGGTTTGCGCCCCGATGGAATCTGATGCTCAAACTGGTTTTTGCCAAGACTTTTACAGATCGGGCGGACGGTGTTGAGGATCCTTATGCGATAGAAAGTTCGGGGGCTAAAAATACCGATTGGTATTCGACGCTCGGAATGAGCATCTCGTACGAGTTCGGCCTTCGGAAAAGAAAGTGTAATAATTTAGATTAAAAAGAGATCGACGTTTATGTCGTACAAAGAAAAAATAGATAGAGAAAGATTGCCCGGGCATATTGCCATCATTATGGATGGTAATGGACGTTGGGCAAAAGAGCGGGGGAAAGATCGCAGCTACGGTCATCAATATGGTGTTGAATCAGTGCGTACGGTTACGGAAGCAGCTTCTGAAATAGGTGTGAAGTATCTTACGATGTACACTTTTTCAACTGAAAACTGGAATCGTCCGGATCAGGAGGTTGAAGCCCTGATGGCGTTGCTGGTGATGGCGATAGAGCGTGAGACGCCCGATTTGATGAAAAACAATGTGCGACTGATGGCTATCGGTGATTTGTCGCGTATGCCGGCTGAGGTGAAAGCACGTTTAGATCATTGTATTGATCAAACTGCCGCAAATACCGGTTTGACACTGGTGCTTGCCCTGAGCTATTCTTCCCGTTGGGAAGTTACACAGGCTGCCCGCCGCATTGCAGATGAGATGGCTGCAGGAAAACTGGATCGCGATGCGATTTCGGAAGAACTGATCTCTTCTTATCTGACCACCAACCGTATTCCGGATCCGGATCTGTTGATTCGTACCGGAGGCGAGAAAAGAATCAGTAATTTCCTGATGTGGCAAGCTGCCTATTCGGAATTGTATTTTACGGATATTTTCTGGCCCGACTTTGGTAAAGAGAGCCTTTATGAGGCGATCTACGATTACCAGGGACGCGAAAGACGGTTCGGAAAGACCAGTGAACAGTTAGTTTAAAAATAGAAATTGAAATATTGCAATACGACATGCAAAAAAGACTATACCTTCTGTTGAGTTTGTTCTTGTTGATTTGTCCTGTAGGCTTTGCTCAGGAACAAACGGCTCAGGATACGATTTACAATCCCACGGTACTGTATTCGGTGTCTCCTAAGAAATATGAGATTGCCGGTATTTCGGTAACCGGAGTGAAAAACTACGAAGACTATGTGTTGATCGGATTTTCCGGCCTGAGCGTCGGGCAAACGATTACGATTCCGGGTGATGATATCACTACGGCGGTGCGTCGTTTCTGGAAGCAGGGATTGTTTTCGGATGTGTCTATCTCTATTGAGAAGATCGCCGGCAGCAAGGTGTGGTTGAACATTGCGTTGAAGCAGCGGCCGCGTATCTCCGAACTCAATTATCAGGGTATTAAGAAATCCGAGAAAGAGGATTTGGATATGCAGCTCGGATTGGTGAAGGGGAATCAGATTACACCAAATATGATTGACCGCGCCAAGAAACTGATCAAACGTTATTTCGACGAAAAAGGTTTCCAGAACGCAGATGTGCAGATCGTGCAGCGCGACGATCTTTCAAACGAAAACCATGTTATTGTGGATGTGGTGATTGATAAGAAAGATAAGGTGAAAGTGAATGATATCATCATCGAAGGTAACGAGGTGTTGTCGGACAACAAGATCCAGCGCGTGATGAAGAAAACCAATAAAAAAGGTAAGTTGCTCAACTTGTTCCGTACGAAGAAATTCGTGAAGGAAGAGTTTGAGAAAGACAAGCAGCTTATTCTTGATAAATATAATGAACTCGGATACCGCGACGCGCAGATTGTTGCAGACTCTGTCTGGATGCACGACGATAAAACGGTAAATGTTTATCTGAAGATCGATGAAGGTAAAAAATATTATGTACGTGATATTAAATTCGTAGGAAATACGATTTATCCTTCCGATTATCTATTGGGCGTATTGGGTATGAAACCGGGCGATGTGTATAACCAGAAGCAGCTTACCGACCGTATCCATACTGACGAAGACGGTATCGGAACCCTTTATATGGACCAGGGATATTTGTTTTTTAATCTGGATCCGGTAGAGGTAAACGTACAGAACGACTCGATCGACCTGGAGCTGCGTATCTATGAAGGGCAGCCTGCACGAATCAACCGTGTACGCATCGAAGGTAACGACCGGTTGTATGAACATGTGGTTCGCCGTGAATTGCGTACCCGTCCGGGTGAATTATTCAGCAAAACCGACTTGATCCGTTCGGCTCGTGAGCTTGCTCAGACCGGACACTTCAATCCTGAAAATATGAATCCGCAACCGATTCCGGATCCGGAAAACGGTACGGTGGATATCCTTTATGCGCTCGAATCGAAAGCGAACGACCAGATCGAATTCTCGGCCGGTTGGGGACAGACGGGTATCATCGGTAAATTAAGCTTGAAGTTTACCAACTTCTCAATGAAGAACCTGTTCAACCCAAGCTCTTACAAAGGTATCATCCCGCAGGGTGAAGGGCAGACACTGACTGTTTCGGCTCAGACAAATGCCCGTTACTACCAGTCGTACAGCTTGTCGTTCTTTGATCCGTGGTTTGGAGGAAAACGTCCGAACTCATTCTCTGTTTCGGCATATTATAGCCGTCAGACCGATATGAGTAGTAATTATTATAACAATAACTACCTAAGCGGATACGGCTATGGTTATGGCAACAGTTACGGATACGGCAATAACTACGGTTATGGCAACAATTACAACTACGAGTATGCGCTCGACCCGGATAAATCAATCCAGATGTTGGGAGCTACCATCGGATTCGGTAAACGTCTGACATGGCCGGATGACTACTTCCAGTTCTCGGCGGCATTGTCTTATCAGTTGTATATCCTGAAAGACTGGCAGTACTTCCCGGTAACCAACGGTACAAGTAACAATGTGAATCTGGAGTTGAATCTGACACGTAACTCAATCGATAATCCGATCTATACGCGTCGTGGTTCTACCTTCTCGCTGAGCGGTACGGTAACTCCTCCTTATACATTGTTTACCGGAACTTCTAAGCTGGATAAAAAAGATCCGTACGCGAAGAAGAACCTGAAATGGCTGGAGTATTATAAGATTAAGTTCGGAGCCAAGACATATACTCCGCTGACAACGAATAATAATACGCTGGTGCTTCATACCCGTGTCGACATGGGATTCCTGGGGTATTATAACAAATACAAGAAATCGCCATTCGAATCATATTATATGGGTGGTGACGGTATGTCGGGATACAGCTCAAGCTATATTACAGAGACAATTCCGTTGCGAGGGTATGAAAACGGTGCCATTACAGACGGCTACGGCCGCCAGGTGGCTACGACATACGCCCGTATGCTGGCAGAGCTTCGCTTTCCGTTTATGTTGCAACCGTCATCTACGATCTACGGTACGGCATTCGTTGAAGCGGGTAACGCATGGACAGATCTTAAAAACTTCAATCCATTCAGCATGAAACGTTCTGCAGGGGTTGGTGTTCGTATCTTCCTTCCGATGATCGGTATGATGGGTATTGACTGGGCTTACGGTTTCGACCCTGTATTCGGTTCTCGTGAAAACAGCGGAAGCAACTTCCACTTTATTATCGGACAAGAATTCTAAGAAGAATCTTTATAATTATTAAATTGCGCCCTGTTTTTAGGAATTCCTAAAGGCAGGGCGTAATTTTTTTTGTTATTTTTATATTTGTAGCAACATTCTCCCGAGGTACAGGCAAATCTGCGTATATCGGTTGTCGCTACAGGCAAACAGTGTAATTGAAGTAATAGAATAATTATCTTTATTAAAACAGATAGTATTATGAAAAAGTATATCTTAATTCTGAGTGTGGTATTCCTGAGTTGTTTATCGGCGAATGCGCAAAAATATGCCTTGATAGATATGGAATATATTCTGAAGAATATTCCGGCCTATGAGATGGCGAATCAGCAGTTAGATCAGATTTCAAAACGCTGGCAAGCCGAGGTGGAAGCAAAAGTGGCTGAAGTGGAAACGCTTTATAAAAACTATCAGGCGGAAATGGTATTTCTTTCGCAAGAGATGAAAACCAAAAAAGAGGAAGAGATTGTAGCCAAAGAGAAAGAAGTGCAAGAGGTGCGACGCAAATATTTCGGTCCGGAAGGCGAGTTGTTCAAGAAGCGTCAGGCGCTGATTACTCCTATTCAGGACGATATTTATAACGCCATAAAAGAGATTGCGGACGACAAGGGTTATATGATGGTGATGGACCGGGCTTCGTCGCAGAATATCATCTACGCATCGCCGCGTATCGACGTTAGCAATGATGTGTTGGTAAAATTAGGATATTCAAAATAAATCCCTAATTTTGTGTCTCAGTGTAAAATACGAAAATTCTAAATCTAAAATACGACAATATGTTTAAAAAGTTAATCGTGGCAGCCTTGTGCATGCTTCCTTTCGTTGGATTCGCGCAGACTTTCAAATTCGGAAATATCAATTCAGCAGAAGTGTTCGAGCTTATGCCGGAGCGTGCAACCATTCAGAAAGATATGGAAGCATTGAATGCGAAGTATGAAAAAGAGCTTCAGAAAATGGGCGAAGAGTATGAGAAAAAAATGTCTGACCTAATCGCAGCAAAAGATTCTCTTCCTGAAAACATTCGTACGCGTCGTGCGCAAGAGATCGGCGAATTGGAACAGCGTATTCAGAACTTCCGTCAGGTAGCAGGTCAGGATTTCCAGCAGCAGCAAAACGCTAAGCTTGGTCCGGTATTTGAAAAAATTTCGAAAGCAATCAAAGAAGTTGGTACTGAAAACAACTTTACTTACATTTTCGACCTAAGCAACTCTGGTATCGTTTATTTCTCTGAGCAGAGCACGGTAGATGTATTGCCATTGGTAAAAGCTAAATTAGGCTTGAAATAATAATACGCATTTAAGGAAACCGGGCGAATGTTATTCGCTCCTACAGCGCGGTTTTACCGACAATCAAACGTAGGGGCGAATAATATTCGCCCTTTCCTTTTATCTGTTTTTTATAAATCTGCCATTTATGAATATTACACGACAGAAAGCTCCCATCGGAGTATTCGACTCCGGGTATGGTGGGCTGACTATTCTTGAGAATATGCGCCGGCGATTGCCGGAGTACGATTTTATATATCTGGGCGATAATGCCCGTGCGCCTTATGGTACGCGGTCGTTCGAAGTGGTATATGAATTCACGTTGCAGGCGGTCGAAAAGTTGTTTGAAATGGGATGTCCGTTGGTGGTGCTGGCTTGTAATACGGCATCAGCCAAGGCGCTCCGTTCCATACAGCAGCAGAATCTGCCCCATATCGATCCTTCGCGCCGCGTGCTGGGTGTAATCCGCCCTACGGTAGAAGTGGTGCCGGCGATGAGTCAGAGCGGTCATGTGGGGATATTCGGAACGACAGGCACCATTGCCTCTGAGTCGTATCCGTTAGAGCTTAAAAAACTGGCGCCCGAATTGACCGTGACGGGCGAGGCGTGCCCGATGTGGGTGCCGTTGGTAGAGAATCGTGAGGGCGACGGGCCGGGTGCCGACTATTTTATCCGCAAGCATGTGGATGCGTTGCTCGAAAAAGACCCGCTGATTGATACCGTTATTCTGGGCTGTACTCATTATCCGATTCTCGCACCCAAGATTCGGCAGTACTTGCCGGAGCGGGTGCGGATAGTAGCCCAAGGGGAGATTGTAGCCGATAGTCTGGCCGATTATCTGGTGCGTCATCCCGAGATGGACGAGCGTCTCTCAAAAGGGGGTGAATGTACCTATTATACCACCGAGTCGGAACAGCGGTTTTCCGATTTTGCTTCGGTATTTCTAAGAAAGCAGGTACAAGCTCTCCGGGTAAATATTTAAGGACCTTAAAATCTTTAAGGTCCTTAAAGTTTCTATTCTTTATACCACTCCGAGTACATTAAATAATTCTTGGCTATTTTCTGGTTGATTTCGCGCGATTGCTCGGGATCCACCTTCTTTATGAATTTGGCCGGCGCGCCTCCGTAGAGTGCCCCCGGTTCGATAATCGTTTTACTCAGTACTACCGATCCCGCCGCTACGATGGCGCCTTCGCCCACCACGGCATCATCCATTACCACGGCCCCCATGCCGATCAGTGCGAAATCCTTGATCTTCGCCCCGTGAATCGTTACATTGTGGCCGATCGAAACATCATTGCCTATCTCGATCGTCGATTTCTGATAGAGTGTATGAAGCACCGATCCATCCTGAATATTCACCCGGTTGCCGATTCGTATCGAATTGACATCGCCACGCAGCACGGTGTTAAACCAAATACTGCATTGATCGCCGATCACTACGTCGCCGATAATCGTAGCGTTATCGGCAAGGAAACAATCCTCGCCGATAATGGGGGTGAACCCTCTTAATGGTTTTATCAAAGCCATAATCAGATCGCTTTTGTTTTTTCTGCCAGCCACGCCTGTTCCTCTGCGTTCAACGCCGGGCTCAGTCTGTCGTATACTTTTTGGTGGTATGCATTGAGCCAAGCTTTCTCTTCTGCGCTCAATAACGAAGCGTCGATCCCTTTCAAATCGAATGGGAAAAGCGTCAGCGTTTCGAAGCTGTAGAATTTGCCGAATTCAGATTCGCCATCCTCAACCGTAAGGATCAGGTTTTCGTGGCGGATGCCGTATTGGTCGGTAATGTAAAGTCCCGGTTCGTTCGACGTCACCATGCCCGGCACCAATAGCGTAGGGTTATGGTTCAGACGGATGCTCTGCGGACCTTCATGCACATTCAGGAAATGGCCGATCCCGTGTCCGGTACCGTGCAGGTAGTTCAGGTGCAAGTCCCATAAAGCACGGCGCGCCAGTACGTCGAGCTGATCGCCGCGAGTACCCTGTGGGAAGCGGGTCATGCCCAGGTTGATGTGTCCTTTCAATACCAGCGTGAAGTCGCGTTTTTGGCGCTCGGTCGGTTCGCCCAGAATCACGGTGCGGGTGATGTCCGTAGTACCGTCGAAATACTGTGCGCCCGAATCGATCAGCAGGAATCCGTCGTTGTGGATCGTAGCGTCCGACTCCGGCGTAGCGCGGTAGTGAACGATCGCCCCGTGCCCTTTGTAGCCCGCAATCGTGCTGAAGCTTTCGCCAACATAGTTTTCCTGTTGTTCGCGGAATTCGATCAGTTTTTCGGCAACGGTCTGTTCGGTAACGTTGCCCGACGGAATATTCTCTTCGAGCCAGCGGAAGAAGCGTACCAGTGCAACGCCGTCTTTCGCCATCGCTTTGCGGAATCCTTCGATTTCGGTTTCATTCTTAACCGCTTTCAAAAGAGCAACCGGCGAAGTAGCCTGAGTCTTATGGCATTCCGAAGAAACAGCGTTCAATAAAAAATCGTTTACCTTAGCCGGATCAAGCAGCAGTCGGTAGTTTTCCGGAAGCTGCCCCAGGAAGTCGCCGATCTTGTCGTAGCTGGCGGTAAGGATATTGTTGTGTTGCAAGTATTCTTTTACTTCAACCGTCAGTTTGTCTTTATCAATGAAAAGGATGTTCTCTTTTTCCGACATGAATACGTAGCAGATTGCTACCGGATTGCATTCCACATCGGTGCCGCGCAGGTTGAGAGCCCAGGCGATATCGTCAAGTGCGGTAAGCAGCAACGCATTGGCGCCTTGCGGCTGAAGCGCTTCCAGAATACGGGCACGTTTCGACAGAGCCGATTCGCCGCAGAATTCTTCCGGATAAACGAAAATCATGTCTTTCGGAATAGCCGGGCGATCTTCCCAAATCGCATTGAAAGGATAAAAATCGGTCCGGAAGTTGAGTTCTTTCGATTCGAACCGGTTTCTCATCATGGCAGCCGATGCGATTCCGAACAGGTTGCCGTCGATGGCAACCGTACTGCCCGCCGGCAATGTATTGATAAGGTGTGTTTCGATCGATGGAGTATCAGGCAGCCCCTCCTTGAAAAGGGTAATTCCGGTATCTTTCAGCTGGATGCCCGCTTGCAGGAAATAGCGTGAGTCGGTCCATAAGCCTGCGTCGTTAGCGGTTACTACCACGGTGCCCGCAGATCCGTCGAATCCCGAAATCCATTCGCGACACTTCCAGTGGTCGGCGATATATTCGCTCATGTGGGGGTCGGTCCCCGGAATGATAAAAGCATCAATCCCCTGGTTTTTCATCTCATTGCGCAATGCGCTCAGACGGTGTTGAATCGTATTGTTCATAATGATTAAGAAATTTATTTACACGTCAATAAAGCAAAGTTAAATTAATTCAACAATCGAAAAGGTAAAACACGCTAATAAAAATCCGGAGAGATACTTATTTTATGGTTGCTAGTGTCTTGCTTTATGGCTGTCTGTGTCTTTGGTGAATCCCCACGAAGAGCGGATGTGTGCCTCACGTGGGGCGGATATGTGCCTCTTGAGGGGCGGAAGTGTGCCTCTTGAAGCACACATCTGTTTTTCAAGGAGTATACAAGGGTATTGCTAATGATAGGAAGTGTAACAGGGGAGGATGGGAGTAGTTTCGGAAGAAGCGTAGAGAAAGGAACAAGCGGTGAGAAGAAAACGCATAGGCGATAAGAAAAAAACGCATAGGCGATAAGAAAAAATTGATATTTAGGATAATTAAAGCGCGATTTTTGAATTATTAGTCGAAACTATTGCGTATCAAGAAACAAAATTCTAATTTTGCATCGCTTTTTATGCACGGAAAATTATTTAATTCTATAAAGTTATGATCGTAGTTCCAGTAAAAGAAGGAGAAAACATTGAAAAATGTTTGAAGAAATTCAAAAGAAAATTTGAAAAAACAGGTGTTATTAAAGAATTGCGCAGACGTCAGGCGTTCATCAAACCTTCTGTAGCAAACAGAGTGAAGAGAGAACGTGCAATCTACGTACAGCACCTTCAGACAAACGAGGATTGATAAAATTCCAATCGAATTGATTGGAAGATTGAATTCTTTTTTCTAAATTCGTTGCGCTAGGGTAAAACGCAACGTTCTTTATGATGGTGGAATCATTCTTGCGATATATCCGTTATGAGAAGAATTATTCT
Organism: Bacteroidales bacterium; assembly: GCA_036655755.1. Taxonomy (GTDB): domain Bacteria; phylum Bacteroidota; class Bacteroidia; order Bacteroidales; family JAUNSR01; genus JAUNSR01. The sequence continues at coordinate 10,954 of JAVVPN010000086.1, forward strand.
TCTCATACGGTGATTTCGTACAAAAATGATCTTTTGCAGTTTGAAGCGTATTGCGCGCAGGTAACCGGGGAATTTGACCCGCTTTCGGTAGATTTGGATATTGTTCGCAACTGGATGGTGTCGATGGCCGAAGAGGGGGTACAGGTGAGCTCTGTAAAGAGGAAGGTGAGTGCGTTGCGGTCGTTTTTCAAATATTTAAAAAGAGAAGGAAAGATTACGGAAAGTCCGCTTTGTCTGCTCTCTATGCCAAAGACCAGAAAGAAGCTGCCGGTATATGTGCGCGAAGATCAAATGGATTTTTTGATCGACGACATAGATTTCGGGGAAGGTTTCAGAGGGGTGCGCGACCGTTTGCTTCTGACTATGTTGTATACGACAGGTATGAGGCGATCGGAGCTGATTGGTTTGAGGGATGATGACGTGGATTTTTTTAATTCGGTAATACGGGTAACCGGTAAGGGTAATAAGCAGCGCCTGATTCCATTCGGAAGGGAGTTGCTGGATCTGATGAAGGGTTATCTGGATTGTCGTTCGAAAGAGATAGGTAAGACAGGAGGCGTCTTTCTGGTAAAAGAGGATGGCGACCCGATGTACGCCGGCCTGGTGTATCAGGTGGTGCGCAAATACCTGGCTCTGGTTTCTTCGCTTGCAAAAAGAAGTCCGCATGTACTGAGGCATTCGTTCGCAACAGCGATGCTAAAGGGAGGCGCGGAGCTTACTACCGTTAAGGAATTGTTGGGGCATAGCACCTTATCATCCACGGAGGTTTATACACATGTGTCTCCGAAGGAAATCATGATGAATTACAACCAGGCTCATCCTCGGGCCAATAAAGAAAAAGGAGGTCAAGATGGAAATTAGCATTCAATCTTTGCATTTCGATGCTTCGAAACAGTTAGTGGAATTTATTAACAAGAAAGTATCGAAGCTTGATCAATACGTAGAAAAGCCCGTTGCGGCGCAGGTAACATTGCGTGTGACAAAATCGGAAGACCGCGAGAATAAGGAAGCGAGTTTGAAGGTGTTGTTGCCGGAAGGAGAACTGTTCGCGTCGAAACAAACAGATACATTTGAAGAGTCTGTTGCATTGGTAGTTGATGCCATAATAAAGCAGATCGGCCGGTACAAAGAAAAAAAAGCTACTGAACTTACCAAAAAGAACTAATAGATTGAAAAAAACGAACTAATAGTTTTGAAGTTTGGATTTAATGCCTAAATTTGCACCCGCTTAGTAGTTGTAAACCCGTCTAGCGGGTGCAATTATATATGCCTCTTTAGCTCAGTTGGCCAGAGCACGTGATTTGTAATCTCGGGGTCGT
>JAVVPN010000087.1:0-12230 GCA_036655755.1 Bacteroidales bacterium
GTTCGATTCGTACATGTATGATGTGAAAGGAAACAAGATCGATCAGACACGCTGGGCGGCCGGACAGTTTCCGCGCCTGAAAAGTACAAGTACCTCTTTCAGCTATACGTTTAATAACGATACGTTCCGGAAGTGGTTCGGCCGGGAAGAGGATAAGAAAGATAAGAAAGCGAAGCCTGCGGTAGAAGATGAAGGGGACGAGCAAGGATATGAATCGCTGGATGAGGCGATTGAGCAATCGTCGAGTACGGAAGCCCAGACGCCGAGTGAGTTTGATAAAGACGGTTATATGCTATGGAATGTGCCCTGGAGCTTAACCTTTAATTATGGATTGCGTTACGGATATGGAACATTCAACTCGGAGAAACGGGAATATAACCGAAAGATCACCCAGAACTTGAGTTTCAGCGGTAACGTTGCATTCACAAAGAACTGGTCGTTTAACTTCTCGTCGAGTTATGATTTCGACATGAAGAAGCTCGCTTATATGAACTGTAACATTACGCGCGACATGCACTGTTGGACGATGTCTGCAGGTATTGTGCCAATCGGGCCATACGCGTCGTATAACTTCAGTATCCGCGTGAAATCGTCGCTGCTGAGCGACTTGAAATATGATAAACGAAGCAGTCCTTCGAATAAAATGGACTGGTATTGATAAAAAAAGCTCCGCAAAAAAAATTGCGGAGCTTTTTTTATGATTCAGAATAAACGGAGCCGAAATTATCGGCCACCTCCCAATGCCTGATACAAATTGATCAAGCCCTGGATCTCTGAAAAACGGTTGGCGGTTTGCGTAAGTTGCGCAGTCAGTAACGACTGTTGCGCCGTCAGCACCTCCAGGTAGTTCGTGTTGCCGTGTTGCATCAGCAGGCGCGTGCTTTTGACCGCCGTTTCGAGCGAACTGATCTGGTGATCGTAGAGCGCTGCTTTGCGTTGTGCTGTCTGGTAGCGGGTCAACGCATTGTTTACTTCACTGCCCGCGCTCAAAAGTGTTTGGTTGAACTGTAACTGTGCCTCTTCTTGTTGCGCTTTGGCAACCTTCAGGCGGGCGCTGTTTAATCCTTTGTTAAATAACGGCTGCGTAAGCGACCCAACCGCCGAGGCGATCAGTTTGCCCGGGTTTAGAATCATGGCACCCGCGCTGTTGGTCCATCCCGCCGTACCGCTTAATGTAATCGACGGATAGAAAGCCGAACGGGCTTGCGCCACTCCGTAATAAGCTTGTGCGATGGCATGCTCCGCACTGCGTACGTCGGGACGGTTTGCCAAAAGCTGAATCGGCACACCTACGCTCAGATCGGCTGAAAATTGTTGCGCTTCGAGTGTGTCGCGTTTAAAGTTGCGCGGAGTAACGGCTAGCAATAGCGCCATGCTATTTTGCGTTTGGTTGATCTGTTCTTTTAAATCTTCGAGTGAGGTCTGTATATTATAATAGGTAGCCTCCATTTGTGCCACTCCCGCTTCGGTATACATGCCGGCTTGTTTCAGGGCTTTCGCGGTGCGTACACCTTCTTCCCATTTACGGCTTGTTTCTTGCGAAATCCGGTACTGCGTGTCGAGCATCAGCAATGTATAATAGGTATTGGCAATCGATGCAATCAGGCGCGTACGCACGGCCTGGCGGTAAGCCTCCGATATCAGGTAGCTCTCTTTGGCTTGGCGTTTAGCATTGAGCAGTCCGCCGAAAAGATCCACCTGCCAGCTTGCCGCTACGGGAAGCGTGTAGCTTTGAACCGCCTTCCCGCCATCGAAACTGCTTACGTTGCCTTGCGGGGCAAGGGCGAACGATGGGAGAAATGCCAACTTCGAGGCGGTAAGGGTAGCTTCGGCCTGCTCTACGCGTAGTTGTGCGGTCTGCAGATCGGTGTTGCGGCTCAATCCCTCTTCGATCAGCGATTGCAGCTCAGGGTCGGTAAATAGTTGTTGCCAAGGCAGGTTGCCCAGGCTGGCGGTATCGGCAACCTGTACCGCGCCGAACAGGTCGGCGGGTACGTCGGGCTGACGATCATATTTTTTATAGATGCCGCATCCGGTAAGGGGGAGCGCCATCATTGAAAAAAGAAGTATCTTCTTCATTGCGTGATAATTTTAAATTTATGCGTCGATCGTTTCAACGGCCGCTTTTTTCACTTTGGCATAAGGGGCGATATCCACTCCGTGCTGAAGCTCCGCATTCTCCTTGCGTTTTGCAGGGCGAATCTTCTCTTCGAGGTATTGGAACACTACGAAGAGCGAAGGCACGATAAAGAGTAGTGCGAGCGTACCGATAACCATCCCCCCTACGGTACCCGTACCGAGCGAAATGTTACCGTTGGCACCCACTCCGGTAGAGAACATCAGCGGAAGCAAACCGAAAATCATCGTTAGCGCCGTCATCAGGATGGGGCGTAAACGTGCTTTGGCGGCAGATAAAGCTGCGGCAGGGATCGACATTCCCGCTTCGCGGCGTTTGCTGGCGTATTCGGTCAGCAGGATGGCTGTTTTCGAAAGCAACCCGATCAGCATGATCAACCCGGTTTGCAGGTAGATGTTGTTTTCGAGTCCCATCATCTTGGCAAACAAGAAGCTACCCATCAAACCGAACGGAACCGAAAGGATGATGGCGAACGGAATCAGGAAGCTTTCGTAAAGCGCACACAGAATCAGGTATACCAATACGATGCAGATACCGAAAATCAGAATGGTATTGCTGCTGTCTTGTCCCTCTTCGCGGGTGATTCCACCGAAATCAAACCCGTATCCTTTTGGCAGCGATTTCTGGGCTACTTCACGGATGGCGCGGATGGCATCGCCCGAACTGTAACCGTCGGCAGGCGTACCATTGACTGCAATGGAGTTGAACATATTGAAACGGCTCAGCGACTCGGCTCCATACACCTTCGTCAGGGTGACGAATTGGCTGATCGGCGCCATCTCGTTGTTTACACGCACATAAATATTATTGAGCGATTCGGTATTCATGCGGTATTCGGGCGCGGCCTGAATCATTACGCGATACATTTTAGAGAATCGGTTGATATTGGATACATACTGCCCTCCGTAATATCCCGACAGGGTGGCAAGTACCTCTTCGGGCGATATGCCGGCGCGTTTGCATTTGGCCGCATCGATATCGACCATCCATTGCGGATAGTTGATACTGAATGATGAGAATACGGATCCGATTTCGGGACGTTGGCGCAACTCGGCAAGGTATGCCTGAGTCGTGTTGAAAAACTGCGTCATGTCGGCGCCTGTCTTGTCCTGCATATGCATTTCGAAACCGTTACCCATCCCGTAGCCGGGAATCATACCGGGTGCCATGGCGAAGATGCGAACATCTTTCAAATCGGCGGTCCGCCCGTATACCTGACCGATCACGCTGTTTACAGAGTTCTCTGCTCCCGGGCGGTCGTCCCAGGGTTTTAGTTTGAGGATGAACATCCCGTTTGCCGTACCTTGACCTGAAAGCAGACCGTAGCCGCTCACTTTAGAATAGGTGCGTATTTGGGGAAGGTCTTTCAGGCGCATCTCGATCTGATCCATCGCTTGTGCTGTTTGGTGCAGCGAACTGCCGGAAGCGGTGGATACGTTTACGAATACCACACCCTGATCCTCTTCGGGCACCAATCCGACTTTGGTGCTGCGCATCAGAAATACGAGCGCCACCACCGCCAATACGATTGACAATCCGGTAAGGAGCGGACGCTTGATGAAGAAGAGCGCTCCTTTTTTATAACGGTCGATCATGACGCTGAAAGCCGCGTTGAACGCTTTGCGGAAACGAGCCGCAAAGTTGTTTTTCTGTTGTCCGTTTTCATCGACATACGGTTTGAGCAACAGCGCGCACAGCGCCGGACTCAGCGTAAGGGCGTTGATGGTAGAGATACCCACCGCAACCGCCATGGTGATACCGAACTGAGTATAGAACGTACCCGACGTACCGCTCATAAACGAGACCGGGATGAATACCGCCATAAACACCAGGGTAGTGGTGATGATGGCTGCCGTAATGCCCCCCATGGCGTCGGTCGTGGCTTTATAGGCGGAATGGTAGCCCGAGTCGAAACGCTCCTGCACCGCCTCGACCACCACGATGGCATCATCCACCACCGTACCGATGGCGAGTACCAGCGCGAAAAGGGTAAGCAGGTTGATGCTGAACCCGGCAATCGACAAGAAGGCGAAAGTACCGATAAGCGATACGACGATCGCTACCGACGGAATCACCGTCGAACGGATATCCTGCAGGAAGATGTAAACGATCAGGATTACCAACAAGATTGCTTCGAGCAATGTAACGAACACCGCGTCCATCGAGGCGGAAAGGAAATCGTCGACACTCATCAGCTCGATGATCTCTACCCCTTTGGGCAGATCTTTGCGTGCTTCGTCGAGGAAGGCATTGATCGCTTTGTTTACTTCGGTGGCGTTTGATCCGGCAGTTTGAAACAACATGGCCGAGACTCCCGGCGCACCGTTGGTCTGCCCGATGAAGCCGTAGCTGTCGCGTCCCAGTTCGATGTCGGCAACGTCTTTCAAACGCAACACAGAACCCTCTTCGGTAGAGCGGATCACGATTTCGCCGAACTCGTCGCTCGTAATGCGGCGACCACGGTACTTCATCGTGTATTGATAGGTTTCGGTAGAGTTTTCGCCGATCGTACCTGCGGCCGACTCGATGTTCTGTTCTGCCAATACGCGGGTTACATCCGAGGGAATCAGTTTGTATTGGGCCATCACGTCGGGCTTCATCCAGATACGCATGCTGTATTCACCCCCCATCACTTGCATATCGCCCACACCGGCGATACGCAGGATTTCGGGTTTGATATTGATCGACATGTAGTTGGAGAGGAAACTCTCGTCGTACGACTTATCGGGACTGTAGATGGAAAGGATTTTCAGCATACTGCTCTGACGCTTGCTGGTGGTTACTCCGATGCGGGTAACTTCAGCCGGCAACGAGGCGGTGGCTTTTGAAACGCGGTTCTGCACGTTTACGGCTGCCATGTCGGCATTGGTGCCTTGTCTGAAATATACACTGATGGTAACGGTTCCCGAGTTGGTAGCGGCAGAAGTGATGTAGGTCATGTTTTCAACCCCGTTGATCGCCTCTTCAAGCGGAGCGACCACACTCTTCTGCAACGTTTCGGCACTCGCACCCGGATAAGAGGTGTTTACCTGAATGGTGGGTGGCGCGATATCAGGATATTGCTCCACCGGGAGGGTCATCAAACCCAGTACCCCGGCCATGACGACCAGGATAGAGATTACCGCCGAAAGAATGGGGCGGTCGATAAATGTTTGTAATCGCATCTGTTAAGCCTCCTTTTTTGTTTTTTCTTTAATCGGAGTGCCTTCGCGCAATAATCCTACCCCTTCGGATACGATCACGTCGCCGGCTTGCAGCCCTTCGGACACCATATAGTCGCGTCCGCCATTGACAGGAGTCACCTTAACCGGGAACGATTGCGCTTTGCCATCGACCACTTTGTAAACGAATACTTTGTCCTGGATTTCGAACGTGGCGATCTGCGGAATTACGCATACGTTTTCGCGCATTACCGGCAAAATAACGCTGGCGGAGCTTCCGCTGTAAAGAATCCCTTTTTCATTCGGAAAGGCGGCGCGGATATTTACCGTACCGGTATGCTTGTCGATGATACCGCTGATGGTTTCGATCTTCCCTTTTTCGCTGTAAAGCGACTGGTCGTTGAGTACCAGCTCAACCTGCGGAAGCGAACGGATAATCTCCTGTTTCGAGCCGTAGGTGCGGGTAAGGGCAAGCAGTTGGGTTTCGTTCATCGAAAAGTAAGCGTACATTTGGGTGTTGTCAGAAATGGTGGTAAGCGGTTTCGGCAATGAAGGACTTACGAGGGCTCCGATACGGTAAGGAAGCGATCCGACAACGCCGTCGGACGGGCTTTTTACTTCGGTATACGAGAGGTTGTTGCTTGCATTCAGCTTAAGGGCTTTCATCTGAGCGAGTTGAGCCTGTGCCGAAAGCAGAGCGTTTTCTGAAGTTCTCAGTTCGAATTCGGAAATTACCTGGTGTGCAAACAGCTCTTTTTTACTGTTATAAGTAAGTTGAGCGTTCGCAACGGTAGCTTCGGCCGCCTGTACGTTTGCAATGGCGGTTTGCAGGGCTGCCTGGTACGGAACCTGGTCGATTACGAAAAGTACTTGTCCTTTGCGTACCTGATCGCCCTCTTCTACCAGCATACGTGTGATGGAACCTGATACTTGCGGATAGATTTCGATATCCTGTTTCCCTTTTATCGCCGCCGAATAGGTGGTGGCGATACGTTGTTGGGTAGTGGATACGTGCAGCACTTTGTATGCTGCCTCGGGTTGCTGCTGGCGGGGTGCTTCTTGGCAAGCGCACACAGCAATTCCACAGATGATCCCGACCATCTGTGACAATCTTTTGTTTTTAATCATATGTTTTCGTTGTTCTTATCTTAGGGTGCAAAGTTAGGGGCGCAAACATTTTTAAAAAAGTTCATTTTATGTAGGGTTTTGGTCTTTATGAGAAATCAAAACCTAATATTTCGAAAAATGATGGTATGTTTGTATTCAAAAGAGGAAAAGAATAGATGATCTTACTACCCGACTTTAATAGAACCGACAGCTTCTTCGTAAATAAGGGAAAACTGGATTTTTGCTTGCATAAGTTGACGAAAATTCCGGGTCTGCTTGTGATTTATTGTCATAAGGGAGTGGGACAGGTGAGCCTTGATTTTAAGGAATATACGTTGTCGGAATATTCACAGATGCTCGTGATGCCTGCTTCTATGTTGATGACGATTTACGAATCGGTCGATTTCGAAGTGACTACCGTTTATTTTCCGCCTACCGCATTGATCGAACTACGCAGTCAGGTGGAGCATGCTTTTTTTGATTTTATCCGGCAACATCCGCATTATGTGCATTCGGCCGATAAGGTGAAACGGGTCAGACTGATGATGGATGCTTTTGAGGAGGTATACGACGATAAAGAGAACCGCTTTAAAGAGCAGATGGCACGCAACTTACTGTTGAATTTCTTTCTGGATATGTATGATAAAGTGGAGCGCTTGCTGGTCAAGGAGAACGGGTATACTACCTCACGGCAGGAAGAGCTTTTCGGGCGGTTTATCGCCTTGCTGCATACCTATTGTGTAACGGAGCGCGAAGTGCGGTTTTATGCCGACAAGCTATTTATCACGCCCCGGTATTTATCCCTGATATCGAGACAGGTAGCCGGTAAATCGGCGAAAGATCTGATTGACGAGCATATCGTGGCGGAAATGAAAGCGCTTTTGATGAATAAAGAGCTTTCTGTCGGGGAAATAGCAGAGGCGCTACACTTCCCCGACCAATCTTTTTTTGGAAAATTTTTCAAGCGGCATACCGGCATGACACCGGGGGAGTTCCGGAAAAAATGATTACCATTCAATCGGTGTTTTATGATGTGCTTGCAGGTAATCGTTGGCTTTGGTAAAATGATTGTTGCCAAAGAATCCACGGTAGGCCGAAAGCGGCGACGGATGTGGCGACTCGAGTACCAGGTGCTTGTTGCGATCGATAAAATGTCCTTTGCGTTGCGCGGGTGCTCCCCATAATATGAAAACGATGTTTTCCCCTTTCTCATTGAGTTCGCGGATAACGGCATCGGTAAACTCTTCCCATCCCTGTTTTTGATGAGAAGCGGCTTTTCCGGCCTCCACGGTCAGGGTCGCGTTGAGTAATAATACCCCTTGGTCGGCCCAACGGGTCAGATTGCCGCTTGCGGGCATTTTCTTGCCTGTTTCGGTTTCGATCTCTTTATAGATATTGACCAGCGAGGGCGGAATTTTTTGTCCGTCTTGTACGGAAAAGCACAATCCGTGCGCCTGATTCGGGCCGTGATACGGGTCTTGGCCGATGATTACCACCTTCACTTTGTCGAACGGCGTGTGATCGAAAGCACTGAATATGTTTTTTGCGGGGGGATATACCGTAGAGGTTTGATATGCATGCCTAACGAAATCAGTTAGTTGTGAAAAATAAGGCTTTTCAAACTCCGGTTGGAGATGCTTTTTCCAGCTTTCTTCCATGCGTACGTCCATATTTTTATAGAAATTAATTGTTTTTGATATTTGCAAAGCTAATTATTATTTCCTATTTTTGCCCTGCATTCAAGGGAAACCATGACATGCGATTTGCACCCATAGTTTAATGGATAAAACGGAGGTTTCCGGTACCTTTGATCCCGGTTCGATTCCGAGTGGGTGTACTTTAAAAGCGCAGAAATAACTATTCTTTTAGTTGTTTCTGCGTTTTCTTTTTTAAGCTTGTTGAAAACAGATCCGTTGCCTGTACTTCCGTGTGTTCCCCATGAGGCACAGATGTGTGCCTCATGGGGAACACATTAATGCTTCATGAGGGGCGGTGGTGTGCGCCAAGACGCACACTTTCGCCCCTCATGAAGCACTCTACCGATCTTGACGGAGCAAAAAACAGCTCCGCTTGAATCAAAAACCGAGGTACAAGCGACCCTTTGAAACAGTAAAAGAAGGAATTGCATGGAGTACTATCGTGTATTTTGCCGGAGTGTGGCAAATTAGTTGTCTCATCACTTACGGTTTATCGGGCGCGTCTTAAACATTTTGAAGTAGATTGTGTTACTATATCATATATTCGTGATATTTTGTGACACGAAGAATCATTGTAAAATAGTATACGCATGAAAACGAAACTCTACCTACCTATATTCGGATTGTTGCCTTGTGTCTTTCAGCAAGTTTCAGCTGAAGTGAGAAAACCGTATCGCACGGATAGTATCCAGAAAATTCAGGAAATTGTAGTAACGGGTACTAATCTGGCTACCACCCGCAGTCAACTCCCTTTTAGCATCAGTGTGGTTACACAGGATATGATAAAAGAGAGTGGAGAGAGCAAGATATTGACCCTGTTGTCGGGGCGAGTACCAAGTCTGTTCGTGACGGAGCGCGGGATAACAGGATTTGGTATCTCTACCGGGGGAGCCGGCGGAATTAAAGTACGCGGAGTAGGGGGAGCTCCAACCAGCCAGGTGCTGATGATGGTGGATGGGCAACCTCAGTTTGCCGGTATTTTCTCACACCATGTAGCCGACTCGTATACGGCAGAATATGTTGATCGGGTAGAGGTGATTCGCGGACCGGCTTCGGTTCTTTACGGATCGAATGCGATGGGAGGGGCGATTAACGTAATTACTAAGAATGCGCATGAAGAGGGCGTTCACAATACGCTGTCAGCTCAATACGGATCGTATAATACGTCGAATTTCGCTTATACCAATATGGTGAAGTATGGTAAGTTCAGTTCCTTGCTTGCTCTTAACTATGATCGAACCGACGGGTCGCGGAAATATTTCGATTTTAAGCAGGGAGGCGGTTATGCAAAGGTTGGTTATGCTTTTTCTGAAAACTGGAATGCCACGCTCGATTATAACCTGAGCAGATTCAGCGGAAGCGACCCGAGTTATATCAGCGAACAATTTCCGAATCCTTATACTCAAAATGTAGTACGCGGAGCTGCGTCGGCAAATGTATCGAACCATTATGACAATACTACCGGTACGGTGAAGTTGTTTTACAGTTATGGCAACCATTATATCTATGACCCGAAACCGTTCCACTCGCTCGACGATCATTTCGGTATTATCGCTTACCAGTCGTTTTCGTTAGGCAAAGGCAATAACATTACGGCGGGGGCAGACTTTACCTCCTATTCGGGTAAGATTCCGACATCGGGAGGCATGGCGCACACCGAAGGCAATCTTAGTACGATGGGGCGTAAAACCATTCGGGAGGGTGCTCCTTATCTGGTCGCGTCGCAAGGATTGTGGGATGATCTTATTACGCTGAATGCCGGGTTGCGGTATGTCATAAACAGTAAGTTCGATAACAGCTGGATTCCGCAGGGGGGGATAGCGCTCTTTCCGAAATGCAACAGCACGCTGAAGGCTTCGGTCGCAAAAGGGTATCGTAATCCGTCGTTTAAGGAATTGTATCTGTATAAACCGGCAAACTCCGACTTGAAACCGGAGTCGATGATGAATTATGAAGTAAGTTTTACGCAATATCTGCTTCAGCGCGCGCTTCGTTTTGAACTGACCGGCTATATCGCCAAAGGGAAAGACTTGATTCAGGTGGTGCCGCATCCTGAACTGGGGCATCCGCTCAATGAGAATACGGGTAAATTTACCAACAAGGGAATCGAGGTAACCGCCGATTATCAGATATTGTCGAATCTCGGCATCAATTCGTCATACAGTTACCTGCATACTTCGCTAGACGACTTGACCGGCGCACCCAAAAACCAGTTTTTCTTTGGTGTGAACTGGTTGGCGATCAAACAGCTCCGGGTTGATTTTCAGCTTCGCCATGTGGGCGGTTTGTATGTGTCGAAACAACAAACCGGTGAAGACTACACGTTGCTTAACGGTAAAATATCCTATTATCCACGCAAGGGCATAGAAGTATTTGTTTTGCTCGATAATATTTTCGATCAAAGCTATACTATTAATTACGGATACCCTATGCCCGGATTTATGGCTTTCGGCGGTTTGAAAGTGAAATTCTGATCGCCTAAAATTAATCTTCTTCCAAAATCTCTTTTACACGACCCACTTCGCCCGACTCTAACCGCACTTTGATACCGTGCGGATGGTTGGGCGATTTTGTCAATATATTCTTCACCACTCCTTCTGTCAGTTCGCCGGTAGGTTGATCTTGTTTCTGCACGATGTTTACCAGTTGGCCAATCTTGATATTGCTTCTTTTCGTTCCTTCCATTATTGTGTTGTTTTAATATAAAGGACAAAGTTAGAAGATAACTTTGTATCTTTCTTCGGATGGGTATATCTTTAGGTTTTTATTGGAATTTAATCTGAATAAGGATGGCTCAGGAAATTGAACGTAAGTTTTTAGTGGCAGGCGATTTTAAATCGGATGCCTATCAGTCGATGCGTATTGTTCAGGGATATCTGTCTTCGAATCCGGAGAGGTCGGTACGTATTCGCATTAAAGGGGATAAGGGGTATATCACCGTTAAAGGAAAAGGGAGTGAATCGGGTATGTCGCGGTATGAATGGGAAAAAGAGATACCTGTTGAGGAAGCACAGGAGTTACTGAAGCTATGCGAGCCGGGTGTGATTGATAAGACCCGTTATCTGGTGCGCTCCGGCAATCATATTTTTGAAGTGGATCAGTTTTATGGTGAAAACGAAGGCTTGGTGATGGCCGAAATAGAACTTTCGGCTGAAAACGAAGCGTTTGTCAAGCCCGCCTGGTTAGGTAACGAGGTTACGGGTGACAAACGCTATTACAACTCGATGCTGATAAAAAATCCTTTCACCAAGTGGTGAATCTCCTTTCAGAACATCAACACCTCATGAAACATTTTCGCATATACGGCTGCTTTCTCCTTGATCGGCTTGGGATAGGCGCGTGAAGAGGAGGGCATGCGATACAGACGCATTTCGCGCCCTTCCCAGGTAAATTCGGTGTAATCGCCCACTTTGGGCTCTTCCGCCCGGATAAGCGTGAGCAGGGTATCGAGCGCCTTTTGTCCGGTTACGGCTATTGCCCGGCAATGGGGCATGGCGTGTAATAACGCATCCAAATCAACAGGAGTTACGATATCGAGGTGCTTATCGGATGCATTGTCTTTTTGCCGGATCACTTCGGATGCGGTATCGCTCAGCGCGATTCCTTTTTCTTTCAGAAAGGCAATGATTCTTTCCTTGTCAAACGATTTTTCGTTCAATTTTAGAAAATGGTCTTTGTCGTGAAAGAATATAATCCCAAAGATGCGCCACATATCGTTTTGCAGGTTGGGATAATAAAAATCCATAGACCAGCGAATTCGTTTGGGTGGAAAACTGCCGAGCATCAATAGTGCTGCGTTCGGTGGCAGGAACGGCTCGAGCGGATGAGTTTCTGTCATATTTGGTTCGTTAAATTATCATGGATTTCCCCAGCCGATGTATGCGCCTATATCTTCCGCTATCAGAAGCCAGAAGAGCAATAATACGACAAGAATGATGGCTGTCCATTTCAATAGTGTTTTAGAGGGTAAGCGGGAAGATTTACGGCGCTTATGATGATATGCCGTAGCTTTCTGATCGAATTTTTTCGGACGGTTACTCATGATGTTATACGTTAGGGAAGTTTTGGTTATAACATTATGAATTTAAATAAGTTTTTTGATTTTCGCAAAATTAAAAAACGGATTTT
>JAVVPN010000088.1:0-11675 GCA_036655755.1 Bacteroidales bacterium
TCGGCGTTCAGTCTGAAGTATGGAGATGTGCCGAAACTAAAATAAAAAAAGGGAGCTAAAATTTAGCTCCCTTTTTTATTAAACCTTTTTAACTACATTAATCGACAAAATATTTGTTCTTTTGCATCAACTTAAGGATAAAACTGTTCCTGCCAAAACAAGAGCTAAAATCCTGTATCAAAATCCTTTTCTGAATGAAGAAAGTGCGTGTGGAAACGTGTCCGGTTTGTGGCGGACATGAAATGAAGAATTTTTTACATTGTAGCGATCATTATGCAAGCGGCGAAACGTATGCATTGATGCGCTGTACGGGATGCGGATTTATTTTCACTCAGGATTTTCCGGACGAAAGCGAAATCGGACGTTATTACGAAACCCCCGATTACGTATCGCATTCGGATACACGCAAGGGATTGATGAATAAGGTGTATCACGGAGTACGCCGGTTTATGCTGAACCGTAAAGGAAAGATGACCGAAGGGTTGCTTGCCGGTAAAAAAGGAACTATCCTGGATATCGGATGCGGCACGGGATACTTTCTGGATACGATGAAACAGCGGGGATGGAACACGCTGGGTGTAGAAAAAAGCACATTGGCGGCGAAAGCTGCCCGCGACCATTTCGGACTGACCGTTGTGGAAGACTTGCGCGAAGTAACGCAGGAGCATACGTTCGACGTGATTTCATTATGGCATGTAATGGAGCATCTACAGGATCTGCCGACCGTCTTCGGACGTCTGCGCTCTTTACTGAAAGAAGAGGGTAAACTGATCATCGCGCTGCCCAACAGCAGTTCGTATGACGCAGGTTATTATAAAGAATATTGGGGGGCCTATGATGTGCCGCGCCATTTATGGCATTTTTCGCCCGATACGTTTGCGAAACTTGCCTGTAAAGAAGGATTTATTGTTGAAAAATTCGCACCGATGCCATTCGACGCTTTTTACGTGTCGATGCTCAGCGAAAAATACAAAGGGAACAAAGCGGATTTTATCCGGGGAATAATACGGGGGAAGATAGCTTTATTTCACTCCCTGCGCGACCCACGCAAAAGCAGTTCGATCATTTATGTTTTAAGACGCATATAATAGAATGAGTAAACGTCCTCAGCCTACCCGCGGAAAATTCCGCAACGCCCGGCTAACCTCTATCATCAGTATCTCACTGGTGCTGTTTGTATTGGGGATTATCGCCTTCATGGGTGTTTTCGCCAATCAGCTATCTGTATTTGTAAAAGAGAATATCGGTTTTACCGTCGTATTGAAAGATGACGTCACGCCGGCAGAGATCGCCCGTTTTCAAAAGGTGATCGGACAGTCGGATTACGCCCGCTCGTTTCAGTATATCAGCAAGGAAGACGCGCTGAAAGAGCTGACGCTTGAGCTGGGGGAAAGTCCGGAAGAGTTTCTGGGATTCAACCCGCTGCAGGCTTCGATCGAGGTGAAGCTGCATGCTCCGTATGCCAATAACGACAGCATCGCCAAGATAGAGAAATCGGTGCGGCTGATTTCAAAAAACATACGCGAATTCAACTATCGCAAAGATATTGTGGAACTGGTCAACGAGAATGTCCGGAAGATGAGCATGGCGTTACTGGTGCTTGCCGGATTATTATTGGGCATCTCTTTCATGCTGATCAACAACACGGTGCGACTGGGCATTTATTCGAAACGCTTTCTGATTCATACGATGCGTTTGGTGGGAGCCACTCCGGGATTTATACGGCGCCCGTTCGTATGGGGCAATATCGTAAGCGGTATCGTAGCGTCGGTTATCGCAATGGGATTGATTACCGGTTTGCTTTATATGATCGGACAGGAGTATGCGGGATTCTACAAACTGGTGAATGCGGATTTGCTGCTGGTCGTGTTCGGCATTATTCTGGGATTGGGCATATTCATCACTGCGGTAGCTTCTTTGTTCGCAACTAACCGGTATATCCGGATGCGCGCCGACGATATGTATCTGGTATAGCAGCAAGGAGATAAACAGACTTTAAATTAATAACAAGATATGGAAAAAAAGAATTTTGCTTTGGGTAAGCGAAACTTCATCGTGATGGGAATTGCTTTCGCCATCGTTTTGATCGGATTCGCCCTGATGACAGGAAGCAGCTCTACCATGGAAACGTTTGATCCGTCGATCTTCAGTTTCCGCCGTGTAGTAGTGGGACCGAATATGTGTTTTATCGGATACATTCTGATGATAGCAGGAATATTAATCAAGGATAAACGCAACGGAACGACAGAAGAATGAATTGGTTAGACGCGTTGATCATGGGTTTGGTACAAGGTTTATCGGAATACCTTCCCATCAGTAGCAGTGGACATTTAGAGATCGCAAGTGCTGTTTTAGGAGTGCAGAGTGAAGAGAACCTTACTTTCGCCGTGGTGGTGCATGCTGCGACGGTATTGAGTACGATCGTGGTATTGTGGAAAGAGGTGGAAATACTCTTTAAAGGATTCTTTCAGTTTAAATGGAATGCAGAGACACAATATGTCTCTAAGATATTTTTATCGATGATTCCGGTGGGGATCGTTGGTGTATTTTTCAAGAAACAGGTGGAAGCGCTGTTTGGCGACGGATTGCTGGTAGTGGGTATCTGCTTACTGGTAACGGCGACGCTGCTAACTTTCGCTTATTTCGCTAAACCCCGCAAAAAAGAGAATATTTCCTATCGGGATGCATTCGTAATCGGGCTGGCGCAGGCGGTAGCGGTATTGCCGGGCCTTTCACGTTCGGGATCAACGATTGCAACCGGCTTGTTACTGGGAGACAAGAAAGAGGAAGTAGCCAAATTCTCTTTTCTGATGGTAATTATCCCTATTCTGGGAGAAGCATTTCTTGACCTGTTGGGCAGCCTGAAAGAGGTTCCGGCAGAATCGGGCGGAATCGCTACCTCTTCCTTAATTGTCGGATTTTTAGCCGCATTCGTTTCAGGAACCATCGCTTGCCGATGGATGTTGAAACTGGTAAAGAACGGTAAACTGGTATATTTTGCCATTTACTGTGCTATCGTAGGATCTATCGCTCTGATCTGGTCGCTACGCTAAAAGAACTATTTTTTATATGGATTTTATAGAAGGAGAAGTATTATATTTCAATAAGCCGCTTCACTGGACCTCGTTTTATCTGGTAAAACAGATACGTAACCGGTTGAGCAGAAGACTCGGTGTTAAGAAATTTAAGGTAGGACACGCGGGAACGTTAGATCCCCTGGCGTCCGGAGTGATGATTATTTGTACAGGAAAAGCAACCAAGCAGATTGAAAGCTTCCAGTACCAGACAAAAGAGTATGTGGCAACCCTGCGATTGGGAGAAACAACGCCGTCGTTCGATCAGGAAACCGAAGTGGACGCTACGTATGAAACGGCGCACATCGATCGCCCGCTGGTAGAGGAAACGCTTAAAAAATTTGTGGGAAGCATCTGGCAGGTACCCCCTGTATATTCTGCCGTGAAGGTAGATGGAAAGCGTGCGTATGAGCTTGCACGCAAGGGCGAAGAAGTTGAACTAAAGGCAAAAGAGCTTGTTATAGATGAGATAGAGCTGCTTAGTTACGATCTTCCGGAAATCACCATTCGCGTGGTGTGTAGTAAAGGTACTTATATCCGTGCGTTGGCACGGGATATCGGTGAAGCATTAAACAGCGGAGCACATTTATCGGGATTGATAAGAACCCGTATCGGAGAGGCTACGCTTGCGAAATGTATGGATGCGGATAAGATCGACGAATTTCTCGACGAACACCTTCCGCGCCCTGTTTCGACCGAAAACAACGATTAATAGTTTATACATTTTTTAGAAGCATAGAGAATATGAAATTGTCGCAATTCAAGTTTAAATTGCCTGAGGAGCTGATCGCACTGCACCCGGCTAAGAATCGGGATGAAGCACGCCTGATGGTTATACACCGTAAGACGGGAGAGATCGAGCACCGCGTATTCAAGGATGTCATCGAGTATTTTGATGACAAAGATGTATTCGTGTTTAACGATACAAAGGTATTTCCGGCACGTCTTTATGGGAATAAGGAGAAAACCGGAGCTAAAATCGAGGTATTCTTGCTTCGCGAACTGAATGAAGAGAACCGCTTATGGGACGTACTGGTTGATCCGGCGCGTAAAATCCGTATCGGTAACAAACTTTATTTCGGCGACGACGATTCGATGGTAGCCGAAGTGATCGACAACACCACTTCACGCGGACGTACACTTCGTTTCCTTTTCGACGGTAGTCACGAGGAGTTTAAAAAAGCATTGTTCGCTTTGGGCGAAACACCGATTCCTCCTTATATGAAAGAGAAACGCGACGCAGAAGCGGATGATGAAGAGCGTTACCAGAATATCTTCGCGAAAAACGAAGGTGCCGTGGTAGCTCCTGCAGCCGGACTTCATTTCAGCCGCGAATTGTTGAAACGTATGGAGATCAAAGGGATTGAATACGGATTTCTTACATTGCACTCGGGGTTGGGTAACTTCCGCGAAATCGATGTGGAAGACCTTACTAAACACAAGATGGACTCTGAGCAGATGTATGTAGGGCCTGAAGTGGTTAATCTGGTTAACACGGCGAAAGACCGTAAGAGCCGCATCTGTGCGGTGGGTACTTCGGTTATGCGTGCTATGGAAAGTACGGTTAGCACCGACGGACATCTGAAACCATACTCGGGATGGACCAACAAGTTTATCTTCCCGATGTACGATTTCTCTGTTGCGGATGCCATGATCACCAACTTCCACACACCAATGTCAACGATGTTGATGATGACGGCGGCATTTGGCGATTACGACTTGATCATGAAGGCGTATGAGATTGCAATCAAAGAAGGATACAAATTCGGCGCTTATGGCGACGCGATGTTGATTATCTGAGAATATGATACACACCGTTTATTTTAGTTTGGGATCGAACCTGGGAAACCGGGAGGAGAACCTTGAAAAAGCGGTACAGTTATTGGAAAAGCGGGCGGGAAAATTAATTTCCCGATCCGCTTTTTATTATTCTGAACCGTGGGGATTCGAATCGGAGAACGGATTCGTTAATATTTGCATCGCCTTGGAGTGTGAGGCCGATCCTGTGGAGCTGCTGGATATCACACAGGAAACGGAAAAAGAGATCGGCCGCATGAAGAAGAGCGCGGACGGGGTTTATTCGGATCGGCTGATCGATATCGACATCCTGCTGATCGACGACCTGATTATCCGCGAAGAGCGTCTTACCGTGCCGCATCCGCTGATGGAGAAGCGGGCATTCGTACTCGAACCGCTGGCTGAAATCGCCCCGAATCTGCAACATCCCGTTTTACTAAAAAATATAGCAGAACTCACAAAACTCCTTACAAACTGAGAAGTATCTGATTTTTTCTGTATTTTTGCCGCGTATGAAAAGAATGTGGACGGATTTGGCCGCTTGCAACCACTTAAAAAAATGCTAAAGTACGGGTCGTAACAGACCTATCCGCTTTTAAGCCAATCCCACCCTTTATTCTTCCAATACGTTTAATCATAACTTACACTTATTTTTTAAACTATCATTGGTATGAATTATTTATTCACCTCAGAATCGGTGTCAGAAGGACACCCCGATAAAGTAGCCGATCAGATATCGGATGCTTTGCTTGACGAATTTTTGGCTCAGGACGAAGATTCTAAAGTAGCTTGCGAAACGTTGGTAACGACCGGTCAGGTTGTACTGGCGGGTGAAGTAAAATCGAACGCTTACGTTGATTTAATGGAAACAGCTCGTCGCGTAATCAATAAAATCGGTTATACGAAAAGCGAGTATAAATTTGACGGAGACGCTTGTGGCGTTTTCTCGGCTATTCATGAACAGTCGGCTGATATCAACCGTGGTGTAGAACGTGAAAACCCTTATGATCAGGGTGCGGGCGACCAGGGTATGATGTTCGGATACGCTTGTAAAGAGACTGACAATTTCATGCCTCTTTCTCTCGACCTATCTCACCTTTTACTGGAAGAACTTGCGGCTATCCGTCGTGAAGGAAAAGAGATGACTTACCTTCGTCCGGATTCAAAATCGCAGGTTACCGTTGAATATAACGAAGAAAACCAACCGGTTCGCATCCATACGATCGTTGTTTCTACACAGCATGACGATTTCGTAAAACCTGCAGACGAGACAGAAGCGGCTCAGCTGAAAGCTGACCAGGAGATGTTGGATAAAATCCGCGAAGACGTGGCTTCAATCCTTCTTCCTCGCGTTATCGCGTTGCTTCCTGAACGTGTACAGGCTTTGTTTGATCAGTTCCTGATTCTTCACGTAAACCCAACCGGTAAATTCGTAATCGGTGGACCTCACGGAGATACAGGCTTGACAGGCCGTAAAATCATCGTTGATACTTACGGTGGTAAAGGAGCGCACGGTGGTGGTGCTTTCTCAGGAAAAGACCCGAGCAAGGTAGACCGTTCGGCAGCTTATGCAGCCCGTCATATCGCGAAAAACCTTGTTGCGGCAGGTGTTAGCGACGAAGTGTTGGTACAGGTGGCTTACGCTATCGGTGTAGCAGCTCCGGTAAGCTTGTTTATCGATACATACGGCACGGCGAAAGTGAACCTTTCGGATGCTGAAATCGCAGAAAAAGTAAACGAGATTTTCGATATGCGCCCTAAAGCGATCGAAGAGCGTCTGAAACTGCGTAACCCGATCTATTTGGAAACAGCAGCTTACGGACACATGGGTCGTACCCCGCGTACGATTACAAAAACGTTTGCTTCGAAATACCTTCAGGTGCCTATCGTTAAAGAGGTTGAACTCTTTACTTGGGAGAAACTTGATTATGTAGATAAAATTAAAGAGGCTTTCGGGCTGAAATAATACCGACTGATTATCCATTAACTTATCGGTTAATGATTAGATTAAGCAGGCACCCCGGCGAGAAATTGCTACGGGTGCCTCTTTTTGTTTTATACCTGCTCGTTAATCGAAGATTTATCTCTAAGTTTGCAGATAAGTAAACGGACTGTTTTTATGAAAAACCATTTTGCCCTTTTTCTGCTTCTTATCGTGCTGGTTACCGGCTGTAAAAAAACGGAACCTGCCCTACCTTTGCTCTATCTGAAAGGTCAGATTGAGCAGACACACGATTCCTCTTTCATCGCGATCATACAAACCGGCATCAATACGTTTATTCAGGATACGGTTACGGTAAAAGAGAATCATTTCGAACTGCGTTATCCGACGCCTGCAGACTCGCTGGTAAAAGTGAATTTGCTGAGCGGAAACAAGGTATATTCGGTTTATATGGCGGGGAACGATACGCTGCAGGTTAAAATCGCAGGTGATTCGTTACAGGTGAGCGGCAAATTGAAACCGTTTTCATTGTGGTCGATCCAAAACTACCTCCTCAATCCCCACGATTCACTGCGGAATTATCCACCGTTGATTCGAAACGAAATTGAAACCTACCGGGCAAACCAAAGCAAAGATGCTATCGGGAAACGTATTCCGTATGTCTTGTTTAAGGATATAAAAGACAAAAATATCAGTACGCTCGAAGCGAAAGGGCAGTATCGCCTGATCACTTTCTGGGCTACCTGGGATTCGCTCTCTGTAACCCGCGTAAAGGCTTTGCCTGAAATCGCCCGTAAAATGGATCGGAAAGGGTTGGAATTTATAAACGTATCGCTCGATGCCAACGATTCCATCTGGAGAGAACAGGTGAAGAAACTGAATCTGCCCGGCTATAACATTCGCCTGCAGGAGGGATTCGCCGATACAAAGGCGCAGACGTTGGGCGTACGCACGGTTCCTGAAAACAGGATTTTAACTCCGGAATCGATCGTTATCGAAAAAAATATTTTCGGTAATGAGTTACAACAATATCTTGAAAAAGAGATAACCATAACGAAGGCGTCGATTAAAGCGGACGAAAATAAAAAGAATACCACACTCTCTAAAACGAGCCGTCGGTAAAGGATAAACACATTCATTATAAAGGGATTGGATAGGCGAACTATCTGATCCCTTTGTTGTTATAATGTTCTAAAAAGAATATTATAATGCTAATAAAGACATATTCTGCCGCCTTAATGGGCATCGATGCGGAAATTGTTACGTGCGAAATAAACTGTTCGTCGGGAATCCGCATCCTTATGGTAGGATTGCCCGATATCTCTGTGAAAGAGAGCCGCGACCGCATTCAGGCTGCCGTCGAACAGATCGGCATCAAATTTCCGAGGAAACAAATTGTTATAAACCTTTCGCCCGCTGATGTGCGCAAAGAGGGCGCGCACTATGATTTGCCGCTCGCCATCGGCATACTGGCTGCCGCCGAACTGATCGACAGCTCGCTGATCGACAACTACCTGCTGGTAGGCGAATTGTCGCTCGACGGCACGATACAACCCATCAAAGGCTCACTCCCCATTGCGCTCAAAGCGCTCGAACAACATTTTAAGGGAATCATATTGCCCGCGGCCAATGCCCGCGAAGCGGCGATCGTGGCGGGGCTCGAAGTATACGCCGCGCATCATCTGAAAGAGGTAGTCAACTTTTTCAACGGAAACGGATCGCTCGAAAGAGTCGTGATTGATTCCGACGAAGCCTTCGGGACGATTCCGGAATGGGATCAGCTCGATTTCTCGGATGTAAAGGGGCAGGCCGATGTAAAACGCGCTTTCGAAGTTGCCGCCGCCGGATCGCACAACCTGCTGCTGGTAGGTCCTCCCGGAGCCGGTAAATCCATGATGGCGAAAAGACTTCCCTCCATCCTCCCTCCGCTTACCTTGCAGGAGGCGCTCGAAACTACCAAGATACACTCGATATCGGGTTATACGGTATCCAAAGGGCTCATTACGCAACGACCTTTCCGTGCGCCCCATCATACCATTTCGTCGGCCGCTTTGATCGGCGGAGGAAGCAACCCGATGCCGGGCGAATTTTCGCTGGCTCACAACGGCGTATTGTTTCTCGACGAACTGCCCGAATTTTCAAGACAGGCGCTCGAAGTGATGCGCCAACCGCTCGAAGATCGCAAGATATGTATCGCAAGGGCCAAATCCACCGTTACCTACCCGGCCGGACTAATGCTTGTTGCATCCATGAATCCGTGTCCGTGCGGTTATTACAATCATCCTACCAAAGACTGCACCTGCTCTGCCAATAATGTAAAGCGTTATATGAATAAGATTTCGGGCCCGCTTCTCGACCGGATCGACCTGCAGATAGAGATCGTACCGGTCGCTTTCGAAGAGATGGCCACCGGACAGATTGCAGAATTGAGCAGCGTGATTCGCCAACGGGTGGTGGATGCGCGCAAAATACAGGAGGAACGGTTCCGCAACGAACCGGGCATCTACTCGAACGCCCAGATGACCCCGCGCTTACTACGTAAATACGCCAAGCCTGATCAGGAGGGATTGGCCCGTCTGCGTCAGGCAATGGATGCTTTTTCACTCTCGGCGCGCGCCTACGACCGCATTCTCAAAGTGAGCCGAACCATTGCCGATCTCGATCATTCAGAACAGATTAAGGCGGCGCATATCTTCGAAGCGATCCATTACCGTAATCTCGACAAGGAGAGCTGGGCAGGTTAATACACAAGCAGATAATTCGTATATTTGCACCCAACGGTTTAACAACGGATTATACTCAATGGCAAAGAACGTGGTGGAAACACCTTTGATGAAACAATATATCGAAATGAAAGGACAGCACCCGGATGCGATCCTTTTATTTCGCGTAGGCGACTTCTATGAAACCTTTTCGGAAGATGCGATTACCGCTTCCGAAATTTTGGGAATCACCCTCACCCGTCGGGCAAACGGATCGGCAAGCTATGTGGAACTTGCAGGATTTCCGCACCATGCCCTCGACACCTATCTCCCGAAGCTGGTGCGCGCCGGAAAGCGCGTTGCGATCTGCGAACAGCTCGAAGACCCCAAACAGACCAAGAAACTGGTACGACGCGGTATTACCGAACTGGTAACACCCGGCGTATCGATCAACGATAACATCCTCAACCACCGCGAAAACAACTTCCTTGCCGGCATCTATTTCGGCAAAGGGAAGAACGATTGCGGAGTAGCGTTCCTGGATATCTCTACCGGCGAATTCATGACGGCAGAGGGGAGCTTCGATTACATCGACAAACTACTCAAC
Organism: Bacteroidales bacterium; assembly: GCA_036655755.1. Taxonomy (GTDB): domain Bacteria; phylum Bacteroidota; class Bacteroidia; order Bacteroidales; family JAUNSR01; genus JAUNSR01. The sequence goes on from JAVVPN010000088.1 coordinate 10,123, forward strand.
AACTTCTCACCCAAAGAGGTATTGTTCGAAAAGGGAAAGAAAGTGCTTTTCGAAGAAAAATTCAGCAACCGCTATTTTACGTTCGAGCTCGACGAATGGATGTTTACGGCCGATGCCGCCAAAGACCGTTTGTTGAAACAGTTCGAAACCAAAAACCTGAAGGGATTCGGTGTGGAGCATCTGAAAAGCGGTGTGATCGCCTCGGGAGCATTGCTTTATTACCTTGATATCACCCAGCATACCCAACTCGGCCACATCACATCCCTTTCGCGCATAGAAGAGGAGGGATACGTGCGTCTGGATAAATTTACCGTGCGAAGCCTCGAATTGGCAGGCACGATGAACGAAGGGGGAAGTTCGCTGCTTCAGATCATCGACCGTACCACGTCGCCGATGGGAGCGCGTTTGTTGCGTCGCTGGGTATTGTTCCCGCTAAAAGATGTACGCCCTATCAATGAGCGATTGGCGGTGGTGGAATATTTCTTCCGTCAGCCGGAGGTGAAAGAGGAGCTCGACGAACAGCTGATGTTGATTGGCGACCTGGAGCGTATCATCTCGAAAGTAGCCGTGGGACGCGTCAACCCGCGTGAAGTAGCACAGCTGAAAGTGGCCCTTACGGCACTCGAACCGATCAAGGCTGCCTGCATGAAATCGAACGAGCCGAGCCTGCATAAGATCGGCGAGCAGATCAACCCGTGCGAATTGTTGCGCAAACGAATCGAACGCGAAATCAATATCGACCCACCTACCCTGCTCAACCGTGGCGGAATCATCCAGACGGGTGTGAATACGGAGCTTGACGAGTTGCGCGAAATCGCCTATTCGGGCAAGGATTACCTATTGAAACTACAGCATCGCGAAAGCGAAATAACGGGTATCCCGAGTCTGAAAATCAGTTTCAACAATGTGTTCGGATACTACATCGAAGTGCGCAATACCCACAAAGACAAGGTGCCTGAGAATTGGATCCGGAAACAAACACTGGTGAACGCAGAGCGTTACATCACGCAGGAGTTGAAGGAGTATGAAGAGAAGATTCTGGGGGCGGAAGAGAAGATTCTGGCGCTCGAAACGCGCCTGTTCAACGAACTGGTATTGAGTATCGCCGACTATATTCCGAATATACAGCATAACGCCAACCTGGTGGCTCGCATCGACTGCCTGCTTTCGTTTGCCAAGGTGGCGGCCCAAAACAAATACGTCCGTCCGGAAGTGAACGACAGCCTGGTGATCGACATCCGTCAGGGACGTCATCCGGTGATTGAAAAACAGCTTCCTTTGGGCGAAAGCTATATCGCAAACGACCTGTTGCTCGATAACGACTCGCAGCAGATCATCATGATTACCGGGCCGAACATGGCGGGAAAATCGGCATTGCTACGCCAAACCGCCCTGATCACGCTGATGGCGCAGATCGGTAGCTTCGTGCCGGCCGAGTCGGCCAAGATTGGTTTGGTTGATAAGATATTCACCCGTGTGGGAGCTTCGGATAATATCTCGGTGGGCGAATCCACATTTATGGTGGAGATGAACGAGGCATCCGATATCTTAAA
>JAVVPN010000089.1:0-11437 GCA_036655755.1 Bacteroidales bacterium
TTCATGTTTCCTAACTCGCAACCCAGGCTGTTGCAAATTTTCTCAGCGAGATAACGGGTATTAGTACCCGAAAAAACCTTGTAATTAGGTTGATGGCTCATTGTGATAAATTGATAAGACTGTTATGAATTTCTGCAAAGGTAAGACTTCCCTTTGTTTGTTGTGCTTTAGATGTTTGTTTTTTTATTTTTTTCTCTATTCGGAGTCTGTAAATTTATTTTTATCATCACTCCGGAATGAGGTTTTATCGGATAAACGACCGGTTCGTCCGGCAAAACAGATAATATGCGCTCTTCGCCCGAAAGTATTTCGTGTGAAAAGTATTTGTCGGGTGTAATATTCATAAAATCAAATGCATGTCGTGGTATTCGTACGCTCGGTGCAATCGCCGTGTCGTCGAAATTAACAATGATGATCAACAACTCATCTTCATGTTTCCGCAGATATGCATATTGTTTTTGCGGATTAAATCCGGGCGAATCATAATTGACGTACATGAGGTCGAAAAACAATCCTTCTGATATCGCTTTTTCCTGATTGCATGCTGTTAATACCTTCGTATAGCATGATCGCAGCTTTTTTTCATCTTCGGTAAGGAGTGTTTCATCCCATTTTCCATTATTGTTCCAACGAATCATTGTGTCGAGACTCCAGTAGTCGAAGATAGATGTGCGTCCGTCTTTTCCGCTGAATCCTTCTGCCTCCATTCCTTTTTCGCCGAGCTCTTGTCCGAAATAGATCAGAAACGGATTTACATTCATTGTAGCCGATACGATAAGCGCCGGAATCAGTTTTTGCGGATCTCCGGCAAAAAAGTCAGAAGCTCCCCGTTGTTCATCATGGTTCTCAAGGAAATTGACCATGCGGCTCTGTATCCCTTCGAGCGCTTGCCATTGACTTGTGATGGCCGAAGCGGGCGTTTTTCCCTCTACGATCGCACGCAAAGTATCATACAATCCCACTTTATCATAGAGATAATCGAAATGGCCGCGGTACAGGTATTCGCGATAAAGTTCGGGTGAATAGATTTCGGCAATAAATATGATATCCGGATACTGATGCTTTACCCGCGGAATTACCCACTCCCAAAACTCGATGGGTACCATGTGGGCCATGTCGCAGCGAAAGCCGTCAATATGTTTTTCGCTCCAGTAAAGTAATATATGAAGCATTTTGGTCCAGGTGTCCGGAATCGGTTCGAAGCAGCGTTCCCCGGTGGCATAATTGACACCGTAATTCAGCTTGATGGTTTCATACCAATCGTTTTTGTCCGGAAAAGCATGGAAGCAATCGTTGCCGGTCGCTTTGGCCGGCATTTCATGATATTGCTCATCCCCACTACCCAGGTAGATATGGGGTGCAAATCCTTGTCCCGGCATATAATAGAAATTATTCTGCGGATGGAAGCTGAATTCTGAATGATCATTCGCACCAAAATCGGCAACCGATTCGGGCTTTTGCACCGAATGATACTCGCGGGCTACATGATTGGGTACAAAGTCGATAATCACCTTTAATCCGTTTCGGTGAGAGCGTTCTGTCAGGGCCTCAAATTCCTCCATTCGACGCGATACGTCAGTCGCCAAATCGGGGTCGACTGCATAATAATCTGTAATGGCATAGGGTGACCCCGCCATTCCCTTAATGATATGGGGATTGCCTTTGGGAATACCGTAGCAATCGTAGGGGGTGCACTGTGCGTGTTGGATGATGCCTGTATACCAGATATAGTTGAATCCTGTTTTGCGAATCGCCTGTAAAGCCGAATCGGTATAATCGTTCATTTTTCCGCATCCGTTTTCGGCAAGTGTTCCGTTTGGTTTTCGGGTAACACACTTGTTTCCGAACAGACGGGGAAAGGTCTGATAAATGATTTTCTTTTCTTCCATAATAGAGACTGACGCGAATTTTTACAGAGTATGATCAGGGTAAACGTCCGCTCTTTTCAAAGTTAGTTAATATCTTGATGGTCGCGTTATAGCCCGCCTGGGCAATCTGACGCATATGTTTGGTATCGAAAATGTTGTATTCGGCTGCTTCCTGTGGTTGAATCAGCATATCGCACAGATGACAGTCTTCTACCGAATTGGAGCGAAACATCAGCAGATATGCCCGCTCTGCTATTCCGAGAATGTTTTTCTTGTAACTGCCCATTTGCAATGGATTTACGTTTACACCAATTATAAAATCGCATTCGTCACGAATAGGCAATACCGGGAAGTTGCGCAATACGCCTCCGTCTACATAATTGATTCCGTCGAGTACAACGGGCGGAAAAATAACGGGGATGCTGCTCGACGCCCATACGATATCGGCAACCCGTCCCGAATCGAACACTTTCGAGGTGCCGTGGTCGAGATCGGTGGCGATGATACGCAGCGGAATCTGGAGTTGCTCGAATGTTTTCTCACCCAGAAGGTGGAGTAGAAATTCATGGAATCCCTCTGTGTTGAAGAGGCTGGTACGCGGAACGGTTATTTCGGCGAAATTCCGGAAATTCTCTCCGTCAAAGCAGTCGAGCATATCATCGGGCGACATGCCGTCGCAATACATGGCTGCCACTACCGATCCGGCACTCACACCCGCTATGATATCGGGTACGATATGAAACTCTTCCAATGCTTTCAATACGCCGATATGAGCGTATCCACGGGCGCCTCCTCCGCTTAGGGACAACCCGATTTTATAGGGTTTATTCGTGTTCATAAATCGCTTTGTTTTCTACTCTTTCAACAAACTGCGACCTCGATTGGTTTAAACGAAAAGCGACGCCGGATGGGCGTCGCTTTTTGTTTAAACTATAATTTACAATCCTTTAGCTTCTACGTTTTTGTCGATCTTCTTGATCAGGCCTTGCAGTACGTTGCCCGGTCCTACTTCTGTAAACGAGTCGGCTCCGTCGGCAATCATATTGATAACGCTCTGAGTCCAACGAACAGGAGCTGTCAGCTGAAAATTCAGATTGTCCTTGATCTCGATTGGATCAGTATGCGGTTTGGCGTCTACATTTTGGTAAATAGGACAGTTAGGTGTCATAAATGTAGTATCGTTGATTGCTTCAGCAAGTTCGCCACGTGCCGGTTCCATGATCGGAGAGTGGAATGCTCCGCCCACTTTTAGTTTAAGCGCACGTTTCGCGCCTGCTTCCGTCATTTTCGCGCAAGCAGCATCGATGCCTGCGTTTGTCCCTGAAATAACGATCTGCCCCGGGCAGTTGTAATTGGCCGGTACAACAATTTCGTTGTCGATCGAAGCGCAGATTTCTTCTACTTTTTCATCGGGCAATCCTAAGATTGCAGCCATGGTAGAGGGATTCAGTTCACACGCTTTCTGCATCGCTTCCGCACGTTTCGCCACCAGGCGCAATCCGTCTTCAAAAGAGAGCGCTCCTGCAACGACCAATGCCGAAAATTCGCCCAGTGAGTGCCCCGATACCATATCCGGTTTTACCTCGTCATTAATCAGGGCCGGAATTACAGATGTCAAAAATACAGCCGGTTGAGTAACCTTGGTTTGGCGAAGGTCTTCGTCTGTGCCGTTAAACATTACATCCGTAATACGGAACCCAAGAATCTGGTTTGCTTTTTCAAATAGTTCGCGTGCTTTATCTGAGTTTTCGTATAGCTCTTTGCCCATTCCAACGAATTGAGCACCTTGTCCCGGAAATACGTATGCTTTCATAAAAATAAATGATTTTTTAATTAAAAATATTCAGAAATCATCCGGATGCTATCCTATTGATTTTCATGGAGGCACAGATGATATCCTTTCTGTTATTTTTTTATTTTCGCGTGTAAAACTACAAAAAAAACATTATGATACCATATTTGTTTATATTGTAACGTTATATTTGTAAAGTAAATATCTAAAAAATATAATTTCGGCTGGTTCTGATATCGGTTTTTAACGAATAATGAACGGCCTTACTTAACTAAATAATTTAAAACATGAATACTGTATTTTGCTGGGCTGTCGGTGGTTGGGAGGTCGTTATCATCGTATTTGCAATTGTGCTTCTTTTCGGTGGTAAAAAAATTCCTGAACTAATGAAAGGGATTGGGAAAGGTGTAAAAAGCTTTAAACAAGGCATGAAAGAAATAGAAGACGATATGAATATCGACGATACCAAAAAGTAATTTTTATGAGTCAAAATCCGGATACAGCGGAAGAAATGACTTTTTGGGATCATCTTGAGGCTCTTCGTAAAGTGCTGATTCAGTCTGCTGTCGTGGTAGGAGTAATCAGCATTTTGTTTTTTGTCTTTATGACAACGCTTTTCGACCATGTAATCCTTGCGCCTTGCAGCTCTGATTTCATCGTTTATCGCGGAATGTGCGCCTTGAGTAATCGCTATGACTTTCTTCCCGATTTGTGTAATAATACCTTTAAGGTTGATCTGATTAACTATAATCTGAATTCGCAATTCTTCGTCCACATGACCACTTCGTTTTGGCTGGGACTGGTTATTTCGTTTCCGATTGTTATTTACTTATTATGGAGCTTTGTAAGCCCTGCGCTTTATTCGCATGAAAAACGAAATGCCAAATGGGCGTTTTTATTTGGAAATGTGATGTTTTACCTGGGTTTAACAGTTGGATATCTTTCGGTTTTCCCGATGACGCTCCGCTTTTTGGCGACCTATCAAGTGAGCGAGATGATTCCGAATATGATTTCGCTTGAATCATATATGAATAACTTCCTGACGCTGATCTTTATGATGGGGTTGGTATTCGAGTTGCCGCTGCTATGTTGGTTGCTTTCGACGATGGGTTTGTTGCATCGTTCGTTTTTTCGAGAAAACAGGCGTTATGCCATTGTGGTGTTGCTGATTGTGGCGGCCATTATCACTCCGGCCGATCCGTTCTCAATGATGATGCTCTTTATTCCGCTTTATCTGCTATATGAAGGAAGCGCATATATCGTTAAGAAAGATGAGCCCGAAGATGATGAAGAGGAAACTACAAGTGTTACCGTTACTAAATAAAAGAAAACCTGTAATATGAAGCGGGTAAATGAGATTGCATAAAGTAACCTCATTTACCCGCTTTTTCTGTTATCTTTGTTGTGTACTAACAACTGACTGAATGAGATCAAAAGACTGGAAACCGAAAGAAACGGCGCGAATCCTGGTGATTGGTGAAGATCCGAATGTGCAATGGTCTGACCAATTGCCCGAATACCCATTATTTGCCGACTATTATTTTCGAAAAGTTCCTTATGATCATGGTGAACGGAGTCGCTATATGGAAGCGAAGAACCTTTTTGATATGATCAAAACCCTTACGGATAACCGTTATTTCGTAACGGACGTATATATTACTCATTTGTGTAATGAAAGCTTGCCGCATGCACCGAAAGGGAAGCGCACGCTTATTCCCGAAAATCTTGCTTTGCGCGGAGTAGATCATATCCGCTGGATTCTTGAGCAGAATCCCGAAATCGATTTGATTTTGGCTTGCTCGATGCAAACAAACTATTGGTTGCAGAAAACCGGGCTTGTGCCTGCGGATGAGGCATTCCTGAAAGGGGCGGAGCCACGTCGTACGGGTATTCAGAGTTATCTTCCTTATTACCAGCCGGTAGATGGGAAAGCATTTAAGGATATCTGCGGTAAATTTACTCATCTGACTGATACCCCTGCAGTAAGGGTACTTCCCCTGCTTCCGGTACGCGATTTTCCATTGACCGATCGTAATCTTGAACAGTATGGCGATGTATATCAGGCTGTACAGGAATCTTTTAAGTAATATAAAAACAAACGGGGAACGAATATTATTCGCTCCCCGTTCAGGATTTAAAATCCCTCCTTTTTCCCTATCAATCACTAAAAACTCATCTGAAGAAATAAGCGCATACTCTTATTTTGCTTCAGCAGTCACTTCTTCTCCATTCGCATGGAAGAAGGCAGTATCCTCTTTATCATCAGCAGTAGCTACTGTGATTTTATAAATTCCTTTTTCTGTATTTAAAGCAGCTTCGCGGATTGTCGCATTTTCAAATTTTTTGGCAACCGCATCTGTAACCTCTTTAGGCACATCGGCGATTTCCACTTTTGTATATTCTTCACCATCATTCATCGCCATAATAGTTTCTGCCGATGTGGTAGATTGAGCAGCCTGAGTAGTGAATCCGATTCCAGAAACAAGCATAATAGCAAATAATAACTTTTTCATAATAACATGTTTTTAATGTTTATACTTTAAATTCTTCACACATCTTCATTGATGCCTTCGCTTTTATATATGAAAAGAGTGTGCCATATTTTTCTTAAAAAGATGTTTTGATGCTAATGTTTTTATTTTTAGATTGTTGTGTGTTTGAATGTTCTGTAGATATGCTCCGGATAGGTGTGGAATAATGTGGATGGATGTAGAAAAATTCTACGCATAAATGTGGTCTTCACTTTGATGCGAATCAAACTTTCTGTTCAGGTCGAATGTTTTTACTTCAGATAAACACTTAATCCGTAAATTATGGAACTCAACGACAAACATCCGAAAGAAACAAAACACGATATCAAACATCAGGAAAAGTTTGATGAAGAAAAACATCGCAAACAAGAACACAAACGCGAAGAAGCGCATGTCAAAGCCGAATCTTTAAAAGACAAGGCAGAAGCCGGGCAGAAAAAAGATGCTGCCGAAAAATGGAGCGAAAAGGATTGAGTCGGATCGTGTCCGTTTAAAAACAGATTTCCCCTGTTTATTCATTGTGCTCTATGGGGCATTTTTGAATAAACAGGGGAAATTTGTATATAAAGTCCAATTTAGTCCATTATGACTACAGCCTGCATGTCTTGGTTGCCGGCTTTGACTTTTATGGTTTTTTGTTTCGAATCATAAACACAGATAATCGTATACTCCTCATTCGGATCTACCAGAAAAGAGAGAAAGTTATTCAGGTCTTGTTGTGTATTGCATGTAGTACCGCCTCCAACTTGCTTGTTTCCGCAAAACAGCGTGATGTCTACCGGGATTCGATTATCAGTATCTTTATTATATCCGGCAGCATTGTATCCGGCAATATCCAGTTTGATCCGGTTGTCTTTCTGATCTCTTTTGATTGCGTATGCGCATACATCCAGATAACGGGGTGTTACCTCAAGGGCGTTTACCGGTTTGGCTTCATCCCATACCAGAGGGAAATATGATCCGGTCGGTTTATATGAAACGGCGAATATTCCGTTATTGGAGCTTCCAGTAGTCGCTTTGGCTGCGTCGGCCGCAAACCATGATCGGTTCAGATCTTCCATATAATATTCGGTAAAATACCATTCTCCGTCGATCAGCACTTCGTTCCAAGAATGATTGCCACGGTTGTCAAACCAGTTGGCGGTACCAGCAAAACGAGCCGGAATACCTACCGCACGAAAGGCGTCATTAAGCAAGATAGTAAGTCCGGTACACGATGCCATAGTCGATTCGATCGATTCGAACGGCCCTTGATCGGAAGCGCGTCGCTTCGTGTTGTAATCTACCAACAATTCATCGCGTACATTTCTATTGATGGCATAAATAGCTTCTTTGAGCGTTTTGCAATCCTTTACATAAGGCGAAAACCGAGTGTAAAATGCTTTACGCCAGTTATCGCGCTGTTCGGTTACATTATGATAAGGCAACACCTCATTAAAGAATACCGAATCGGGTAACGTTTTACACCATTCATATTGTTCACGTGCCTTGTAAGCATATGTTACATTGTCAATCAATAATTGAGCAGGAATAGTGGTTAGGTCATATGCGGGCATATAAGCAATCAGATAGGCCATCCCTTCTCGTTGAGAAGCGGGTACGCCAGTCAGCGCCTTCTTTAATTCTGCGGCATGATCGCCAGCTTTTATCATGGCACTGTCCAATTGCGAATGATATTTTTTCGGAACATCAGGATAGTTCGTCTGGCAGCTCAGGGTAATAAGAAAACCGGCAAACAACAAATACTTTAAAATTTTAGTCATGTGATAGGGATTTTAAAACAGTTTTTCCAAAATTATATCTTGCTGGTTATATTTCCACCTCTTCTGTGTAAAAATCTCTTTTTTTGGCTGTGGCGAGATCAAACAAATATGCCTGATGAGGAAATCAGTATAAATTTCCTGGGTGTGAAAATCGGAGGAGTGGTTGGGAGATGTTAAATTTTCGCAAGAAATAAGCGATTATTTTGAGGTGATATGTTTCAATTATAGATTTGTACTCATTACAATTGAACACTTAATATAAAAACTGACTTATATGGAATCAAATATCATTATCTGTTATTGCATGAAAGTAGATCGTAATACGATTATCGACGCTATCCGTCAGGGAGCGGTAACGGTGGCAGATGTAGAAGCTACAACCGGAGCTGCAGGAGGATGTGGCCGTTGTCAAGGTCGCATTCAGGAGCTGATCGAAGCAGAAGTAAAAGCAAAATCAGAACAGAACTGATCAGTGTAAAAATACATAGCGATTTATAGAGAGCGGCTTCCTTATCTGATAGGGTAGTCGCTTTTTTATTGTTGTAATGAGAGGTGTGAAATGGAGAGAAATGGTACAAAAGGATACAAAAAAAGGTTGTCTCACGACAACCCGTCTTTATTAACCTTAAATCTAATACCATGAAAAACACACTACAAATGTAAGGGAGTTCGTGAAATCCGCAATAGATTGCACATATAAAATTTAATGATTTAACTATTATTTAAAATTTGTGCTAAAATCGAGTTTAATTTTTAGGGGTTTTGAGATATTGGCACTCCATTTTTGCAATTAAAATGATAAATTGCAATCTCGAGTTTGCATAATTCTCTTTTTTCTTTACATTTGTGACATTTAAAACCTGAATTTGTGGAAGCATTCTTCAGAACGCATAAGTATTTAGTAGAGCATCTTAACAATCCCATTCGCAGAGAGTTGATGGATGAGATTAATTGGGATAATCGACTCATCGGAATTAAAGGTTGCCGGGGAGTGGGGAAAACCACTTTTCTGTTACAATATGCCAAAGAAAATTTTGGTACGGACCGGGCATGTCTATATATTAATCTGAATCATTTTTATTTTACCGAGCGTCCGTTGCGCGAATTCGCGGCGGAATTTTCGGCGAAAGGCGGAAAGATATTACTGATTGACCAAGTGTTTAAATATCCCGATTGGTCGGAGGAGTTGAAGTATTGTTATGAACAATTACCTGAGTTGAAAATTGTATTTACCGGTTCATCGGTCATGCGTCTGAAAGAGGAAAATCCTGTTCTTTCCGGATTGGTGGACTCATATAATTTGCGGGGCTTTTCGTTTCGCGAATTTGTCAATATGATGGCAGGTACTAATTTTCATTCGTTCAAACTCGAAGAGCTACTGGCCGATCATGAATCAATAGCCCGTCAGATTTGTTCGCAGGCGAAGCCGTTGGCCTATTTTCAGGATTATCTGCATCATGGGTTTTATCCTTTTTTCCTGGAAAAAAGAAATTTCTCTGAAAATTTGCTTAAAACGATGAATATGACGCTCGAAGTAGATGTCGTATTTCTTAAACAGATAGAGCAAACTTACCTTACCAAATTACGTAAATTACTGTATTTGCTTGCCGTAAACGCACCTTGTGCTCCGAATGTCAGTCAGTTGGCTAAGGATATCAATACATCGCGTGCAACGGTGGTCAATTATATTAAATATCTGAAGGACGCGCGGTTAATCAATATGCTTTATGTGCCGGACGAGGAGTTTCCGAAAAAGCCGGCAATGGTATATATGCATAATACCAACCTGATGTTCCCGATCCGTCCCGGTAAAGTGGAACAGCAGGCCATACGTGAAACCTTCTTTTATAATACGCTGCACAAAGACAATCGTCTCAATAAGAGCCCCGAAAAGAATGTGCAGTTTGTTGTCAATCAACAATATCAGTTCCGGATTTGCGACAAGGCAATGCGCATAAAAAACAATCCGGCTTACTATTATGCAATGGACGACCTGGAGATCGGAAAGGATAATGTAATTCCTTTGTGGTTATTCGGCTTTCTATATTAATCAAAATCAGTTATCAAATAACTTAATTTCCTAACATAATTAAGAATATGACCAAACAAAAGAAATTTTTAACTTGTGACGGTAATCAGGCCGCTGCGCATATCGCGTATATGTTCAGCGAGGTGGCTTCGATCTATCCGATCACTCCATCTTCGACCATGGCCGAGTACGTGGACGAATGGGCTGCCAACGGAAGAAAGAATATTTTCGGAGAAACTGTTAAGGTGGAAGAAATGCAGTCGGAAGCGGGTGCTGCGGGTGCCGTTCACGGTGCGTTGCAGGCAGGTGCGCTGACTACGACGTTTACTGCTTCGCAGGGTCTTCTTTTGATGATTCCGAACATGTATAAAATTGCAGGTGAATTGCTTCCTTGCGTATTCCATGTTTCGGCTCGTACTATCGCTTCTCACGCTTTGTCTATCTTCGGTGACCACCAGGACGTAATGTCGGCCCGTCAGACAGGTTTCGCTATGTTCTGTACAGGTTCTGTACAGGAGGTAATGGATCTTGCGGGAGTTGCTCATTTGGCAACACTTGAAACTCGCATTCCTTTTGTTCATTTCTTCGACGGATTCCGTACATCTCACGAAATCCAGAAAATCGAAACATTGGAGAACGAAGATTTGGCTCAGTTCATCAACTGGGAAAAATTGGATGAGTTCCGTGCACGCGCTATCAACCCGGAAAATCCGGTTGCTCGCGGTACTGCTCAGAATGAAGATATCTTCTTCCAGGCTCGCGAAGCATGTAATCCTTTCTACGATGCAGTTCCTGAAATTGTACAGGACTATATGGATAAATTGGCTACCGTTACAGGTCGCTCATACAAATTGTTCGATTATTACGGGGCTGAAGATGCAGAGCGCGTAATCATCGCGATGGGTTCTGTTACAGAAGCTGCCCGCGAAGCGATCGATTACCTTCGTGCAAAAGGTGAAAAAGTAGGTTTGATTTCGGTACACTTGTATCGTCCGTTCTCTGCTAAACACTTCTTGGCCGCACTTCCGAAAACAGTAAAACGCATTGCTGTTCTTGATCGTACGAAAGAACCGGGAGCAACCGGCGAACCTTTGTATCTGGATGTGAAAGATGTTCTTTACGGAACAGAAAACGCTCCGATCGTAGTAGGTGGCCGTTACGGTTTGTCTTCTAAAGATACTACTCCGTCACAGATCGTATCTGTATTCAACAACTTGGCGATGAACGAACCTAAAAACGGTTTCACAATCGGTATTGTTGATGACGTAACATTCACATCGCTTCCTCAGCTTCCTGAATTGGAGCTTGAAGGTGGTGCTTACGAAGCTAAATTCTTCGGTTTGGGTGCTGACGGTACGGTAGGTGCCAACAAAAACTCAATCAAGATCATCGGCGACAACACAACGAAATATTGCCAGGCTTACTTCGCTTACGACTCGAAGAAATCAGGTGGT
>JAVVPN010000090.1:0-11329 GCA_036655755.1 Bacteroidales bacterium
CATCCAAACAAAACATTTGCAACTGATCATGCAAGAATAACAAAGGAAATACCCTTTGTTACTCCTGCATGATCTTTTTCATCCATATCGTACCGTCCTGCAAAACCAGCCGAAGAATACAGAACGTATTTGTGCCCGGTAGAGGACGGACGATCACCTTGTCATTCGTATCGATCCTGTCGATCAACTGTCCGGTTGCTGTATAAACATGAATTGCGGATACGATTCGTTCAGACCGGATATAAAGGTTTGAACGGTCAGTAAAAACGTGTATATCCTCATCTTTTTTTACCAGACTCCCCGCTGTCGTAAATTTAACCGAAACCGATTCTGAAAAGTCAGAAATACCCCAGTTGCCTGTTGCCGCTACTTTATAACTAGAACTTTCAGGAAGCGGAGTAGCATCAGTAAACTCACAAACAGTAGAACTTCCGATATATTCATCATTGCGGTAGATGCGGTATGCGTCGATCAAAGAACTTTCCTGCTGTGGATACACAGTTACATCGTCGATCTGCCACCAATAGGAAAGATAGGCATGCCCTGCTTCATTCGTATCATACGCATGGAAGGCAATTTGCATCCGGTCCGAAAGATAAGAAGTAAGATCAAGCTCTACCCGCTCATACTTATTTACCTCGTTGCCATCGGCCATCAAGTCCCATATCTTATTCCACGACTCGCCTGCATCACTACTTACAAGCACTTCATAGCTGTTATACTGATTCATTTTGCCGGGAGCAATCGATTTGGAATAAAAAGAAAGCGTCTTTCCGTATGAAAAAAGATTTGAGATAAGCCACTCATCCTGATGTTGCTCATCCCAGTCGTCATATAAGCGCATCGAATAATTTCCGCTATATGCAGTAGTAGAGCGTGTGTCTTCGCACCATTTCCATCCACTATTCCCTTCATTCCGAATGCGCCATAAAGCAACTTGCGCAGTGGTTTCGAAACCATTATCCAGTAATGGCTCACCCTCTTCCGGGGCTCTCCAGGTAAGACGAATAGTATTGTCCGAAACTTCACCATGCAATCCGGTTGGAGCTTTAATTAATGAAGAGCCCTGCACTACCCGTAATGGCTCCCGAAGATCTAATTGCCCGATTGCTTCAATATTTATCGTAGCCTCGCGCAACGAGGAGGTATGGTTTGCTGACAAAACAGAAACTGTTAGCATGCTATTCCCCTTTTCCCCCTGCGACGGGAATACCGACAACCATTCGGGCAAATCGCTTACCCGCCATGCCACATCCGATTCGAGACGCAGTTGTGCAGAACTTCCGACACTCCCCGATAAGTTAACAAGCGTATCACGCAAATAAATTGCAGCCGGTATCGGAAGCAACTCGAAAGAAAGAGTTTCAGCACATGCCGAAATATTGGCCAGTGCGAATTTCGCCTCCTTCCCATTTGTATAAAACGGTTTCTGCAGGGCACTTCCTCCAAATGCGTCCCGCCCGGATTCGGCCGAGAAAGGAGCTGCTGCTATATTTCCGTCAGAGCCGACTGTTCCGCCCGGACGGAAAAGATATAATTCATCGAACCGGTCCGTCCCGTTATAATTAAGATTACCGGTTGCATGGGGATTTACGCGATAAACCAGTAATCCCGACTGAGGTATTCCGATATCGAAAGATCCTTCTTTACGACGATACTCTACGATGAAATATTCATCCGATCCGGTAGGTTTTATCCGATAAGCCAGATTTTCGGTGAGTTCGCCCCCGATCGGATTGAGCATATATACTCCGGGCGTTGTAATAAGAGGGATCTCATCGATCCAACCGGCATATTTATATTTCGTATAGGCACTCATCTGTTGAGGTACGATCAAATTATCCGACATCAAATCCCACACTCCGATCGGATTCAGTCCGGGTTGGGTATGGTAAAGATCGTATGTACCCAACGCATGCGACATTTCATGACAGATGACGCCTGTATTGATAGGTTGAGGACGTAAGGATGCAAATCCGTTGGCTTCATCAAAAAGCATCAGGTATTCATTTACTTTTACTCCGTTTATGTCGGGTACATTCTGTAGTTGTAACGCTGAACGATGAGGCCATAACAGGTGGGAAGCACTATATCCCGATTTTCCAGAAAAAACGAGGCATAAATTATCAACCCAACCATTATGGTCGGCATCGATTATATCGGTATCCGGAAAAGATACGGCCAAGCGGGATACGATCTCCTTAACCATCGCTTGCTCCCTACTGATTGCCGATAAAGCATCGCGGTATCCGTCGGGGTTAGAAAGGGCTTCGTAAGGCTGATAAAAGTTACGTGCGTTTGTCAGTTGAAGTGATGAAATGAAAGAGGCAGCCTGCGGATAAAACACACTTTTCCATTCGA
Source organism: Bacteroidales bacterium (assembly GCA_036655755.1). Taxonomy (GTDB): domain Bacteria; phylum Bacteroidota; class Bacteroidia; order Bacteroidales; family JAUNSR01; genus JAUNSR01. The sequence continues at coordinate 2,362 of JAVVPN010000090.1, forward strand.
GCTGATTATAAGAGGATTCTTTGAAATAGCGGTACACAGAGTTCGCGCCACGGGTTTCATCATTAAACAACTGCTCATAAAAAGAAGAGGTATGGGTAAAAACATCAGGCTGTTCATCGGCAAAACGGACAAAGCAGACCAAATTCTTCAATTCCCCCTTATTTTTTGTCTGTCCCGACAAATTAACCGGAATAATCAAGGAAAAAGCAATCAATAAAAAATGTGCTCTTTTTTTCATAAGTAATGATATCAGAGGATTAAGGAATAAAAAAACGGTCCCCTCCGTTTCCGATTGGGAATACTGAGAAAAACCGTTTTAAATTATCTGAAGAAGTGAAGTACTTAACGAATACAGATTTTGATGATCTGCTGCGCCAGTTCTGTTTGACCTTTTACTACATATACTCCTTTTGCAAGGTGGCTCAAATCGATCATGTCGCCCTCTGCGCCATACACCTGAGTACCGTTGGCAGCGAATACAGAAACCGTAGCTTTACTGCGTAACGAAAGCGTAGATTCAAGCATCACCATACCCAGTTGATTATCGGCAGCTACGTTTTCAATAGCGGTAGTTTCGGCTGTAAGCACTTTTATACCATGAAGGTAAACCGGAGAGGTCGCAAAGTTCTGATAAAAACATACGATTGGTTGAGCAGAAGTCAGCGTAAAGGCCGGTTCACTCCCATTACTCAACTTTTCGATTCCGGTCCACTCTTTTTGACCCGCTTTTGAAAGAGAACCAAGTACTGAGGCATATCTGGCACTTATTATTGAATAATCCTTCAATGGGCCTGATTCATCTACCGAACCTTGCAAGCGTACATACATCTTCGCCTCACTTGAAAGATAAACATTGAATGAAGTACATGAAGGCATCCGTACCACAAATCCGGCACCGTCCGTACCCATTGCGGCTTGCGCGCGGGGAATGCGAATACCTCCCGTTTTTGCTTCGGGTCCACCAATTTTACCATCCGTTCCGGCACCTACGATATCTGCTCCTGCTGTACAATCCTCATAGTTGCCGAAATCCGCACATACCATCTGAATGAGTTTACCGTTCGGATCGGTTTTGCCTTCCCCATTATTGGCATCGCCTACATATTTTTCAATTTTCTCAGCAGTATCAAACCACAACCAGCCGTTTGCGTCCACATCTTTCGCGTCAAATAAATTTTGTGCCTGTAAGCCTGTACCAAGGCTTAGGCAAGCCATTGTAAAGAGAGTAAATCTTTTTTTCATAAATTCTTCTTGTTAATTAAGTTATGTTATTGCTCAATCCATTCCGGATTCTGTTCTATTTCCTGATAACGCACTTCGCTCCAAGGAATCGGTAAATAGTATTGATAAGGACGAAAATCACGTACACGCGCCGGATACTTATTCAATTTCGACACAGTAAATACAGGATCTTTTCCCTCCTCGCGCACAATTTTCATTGCATAAAGCGGATTTTCCGTGCCACGCATCTTTTCATACGCCACACCCCAACGGAACATATCCCAATAGGTAGTCTCTTCAAACGCCATCTCGACGCGACGCTCATTTACGATATCCTCCCAGGTTACGGAAGCAAGCTCATGCATGTGCGCACGGCGGCGAATCTGATTTACCATATCGAGCGCGATACCCTGTTTATTCTGACGGAAAGCCAACTCGGCGTAATCGAGCAATACTTCTGCATAGCGCCAGATGATGTAGTTCTGACTGCTTGCTTTTACCTGGTCATTATCTATCTTTTGGTTCTGATTCACGAATTTCCCCATATAATAACCGGTCTTTGAAACAGCCGCCGTAGTAGAACTTCCATAAGGAGTAAGGTCTTCGCCCGCCACCTCTTTACCATTCGTCTTGGTATAATGAATTTTCATCGTACGGCCACGGAACGTACACCCGTCGTACAATACGTTCGCATAGAAGCGGTAATCGCGGTTTCGGTATGGATTGAGCGGGTCGAATGTTGTACCCTCCCTCATGCCGTACTCATCCACATGGTTCTGGGTAGGCGTATAAGCAGCGGTGGTTCCCCCTTCGAACGGCGTTACCGATTCGCGGTCTAACTTATGCCCATAGCCGGTCGAAAAATCACCGTCATCCGAATGCTGCACCTCGAAAATCGATTCGTCACTATTCTTGGTCAGGAATATATTGCGATAGCTTTCCTTGATTTTATCTTCGGTGTCGCCCGTTACAGGGAGCAGGGTGTACCCCTGCGTCATCACCTCGTCATACGCGGCCACCGCTTTTTCAATCATCGCGGCCGACCGGTCGGAAGTGAATCCGAGATACGATTTTTCTTTATTCTGAAACACCTCGCTCGAAGCCCACAAATAAGTTTTCGCCTTTAGCATGAGGGCGGCTCCTTTTGCGGCGCGACCCAGGTTAGATGCGATTTGTTTCTCCGGAAGAAGCGCAGCCGCTTTTTCCGCATCGGCAGTAATGAAACTTACCATTTCATCATACGATGCGCGCGGGAATTTCTTGTTATCGCGGATTGGGTCGTAGTTCTTCTCAATCAATAATGCCCCGCCGTAACGTTGCATCAGCATGTAATAATAGTATGCTCGAAAGAAATAAGCCTCGCCCAATACGCGTGTCTTCTGTTCTCCCTCTTTTATCTTGTCCTGATTTTCGAGCAGACGATTCACAGACTGTATCTGCGAATAATAATTCGTCCATAAGATCAGCCCTTTTCGCTGCAGTTCCTGCAGGTTGCTTTTCAGGATATCTCCGTAGGCGGTTGAAAACCACTCGGTTTTACTTACCGTAATCTGATCGCCAAACCAAGGCAGATATTCGCGCGACATCCCCTTCAACAGCCCGTTGGTTGGCATATAAACAGAAAATCCGCTGTTCATATTCCGATACCAGGCCAATGTATATTCATCCAGTAAAAGCGGAGTGGTCCAGATAGACTCTTCCGACAATGAGTCGCTTGGAGCGTCCCTGAATAAATCGCAGGCATTTTGCGTAAATAAGGTTGCCAGAAGCATCAACCGGATCAAGTTTCTTTTTATGTTGTTCATAAGAAAAATGCAATAATTTAATTAAAGACCGAAGTTCAGACTAATTCCGTAGGTACGCTGGATCGGGTAACCGCGAAGCGATTCGGGGTCCATATTATCCAATGACGACCAGGTAAACAGGTTGCTTCCGCGCAAAGAGATGCTCATGGTACTGATATGCCATTTCTTCAACAGCGATGTCGGCAATGAGTATCCAAACGACAACGACTTAAGACGGATAAAGTCGGCATCCTGAATCCAGAATGTAGATTCCCGACGATTATTGTCGTTCTTATTCGCGATTTTCAGACGCGGATAGCGGGCATTCGGATTCTCCTCACTCCAGGTATCGGTCAGATGATAACGCTGGAATTTCTGCAAACTACTTTGTTTCAACGTATACAGTTCGTTTATTTTCTGCTGATAACCCGCCACACCCTGGAACATCGCATTCACAAAGAATCCTTTATAACTTGCCCCGAGGTTAAGACTCATGGCCATGTCGGGCAGCGAAGAATTCTTCACATACACTTGGTCGAGAGCCGATATCACGTTATCGCCGTTCTTATCTTTATACTTGATATCTCCCGGTGCCAGGGTTGCGTTACCCGAACCATCCTGATCGATTGGCCATGCGGAAATCTCTTCCCAACTCTGAAACAAACCGTCCGATTCATACACTTTCCATACGGAAGCCGCTTTGTCTTTGCGACGCAGATTTTCAGAAACAGTCGATTCGTCGCCGTAATCCAGATATTTGTCTTTCGATTTCGACAGCGTAAGATTTACATCGTACTTCCATTTGCCGATCGAGTTGCGGTGTGTTACGGTAAGATCCCAGCCCCATGCCTTCAGTTTCCCGAAATTCATATAAGGCACATTACCATCTACCCCCGTTGAAGGCGGATAAAGGTATTCGGGCGCCAGCGTAAGCATATTGGTGCGATAACGCCAATAATATTCGTAAGAGATGCCCAGTCGGTTATTAAAGAAGCCCAGGTCGGTAGCGATGTTGTAATCGCGGCTTTTCTCCATGCTCAGATCCGGATTCGGATAGCTACCCGGTTTCACCATAACGCCGGGTTTCATATTACCGCCGATTGGATACCCCTGGTTTGTAGAGTATTGATAATTCAGCAAATAACCGTAGTCATCCAATCCTCCGTCGCGCCCAAGCACACCGATCGATCCTCTGAATTTGAGGTTCGAAATCACCTCTTGCTCCCAAGCACGGAAGAAAGCTTCGTTCGAAGCAACCCACGATCCGGATACGGAAGGAAAAAATTCCCATCGGTTTTCAGGGCTGAATTTAGTAGATCCGTCTACACGGAAACTTCCCTCTATAAAGTAGCGGCTGTCATAATTGTAGGTAGCACGCCCCACTAACGATGCACGTTGATTGAAAAATTCGGTTCCGGTCAGAAACGCGTCGAGCGCCGATCCGATAATTTCCGGGTAGATACCCGGCATATCCTGGTTTTTGCCCGTCATGTTTTGGTTGTGATAATCCTGATAGTTGGCTACCAGCAATGCCGAAACATCGTGTTTCTCGGCGAATGTGCGGGCATAGTTCACACCTACTTCCACCAGCTTATTATCTACGGTGCGATCGGCTTGTTCAAGCGTTATCTTCGCATTCGGATAAATAGTGTTGGCATCTTCAGAGATCACCCCGTTCGTAGCGTTGTAAGTATAAAGTGTAACCGGATTTTTAAATGTCTTTTCGATCGTTGTGTTATGATCGACCGTTCCGCGCAGATAAACCGACAGTCCTTTCGTAAAAGGCAATTCATAACGCAATGTGGCAGACATCGTATTCATATTCATGTTATCCTGAATATATCCGCCCAGTCCTTCAATCGAGACCAGCGGATTGCCCCCGTCGATACTGGCAAGCGAACCATCTTCAAAACGGAACGGCTGTTCAGGTGAATAGCTATACGCGGCGTCGAGCGTCGAGTAGCTTGTGTTTTTATTTTCCGAACGCGTGCCGGTAATATCCACCGAAAGGGTAAGCCCTTTCAGCAAATTGGCATCGAGTTTCATCGAGTAATTGTAACGGTCGCGTCCTACGCCTCCGTACAATCCACGGGAAGTCGTGTATCCACCCGACAAATAATATTTTACAGATTGGTTTCCACCCGAAATCGAAAGTGAGTGCGACATGTTGTGCCCCCATTTGTTGAGGTAGTCAAGCAGATTTTCATCGCCGTAAACATTGGGATTCGACCCGGTACGAATCTGTTCCATCTGTTCGGCAGTAAACGGTTCATACTCCGAACCCTCTACCACGCGGTTGTAAAGTTGCGCCGATTCGTATGCGTTCAGGAAGTCGGGCAATTTGGTAGCTTGCTGAAAGTTGAACTGTCCGCGGTAATTAAGACGCACCTTTTGATCGCCGTTTCCTCGTTTTGTTTTAACCAGAATCACCCCGTTGGCCGCACGCGCACCATATACGGCAGAAGCAGCCGCATCTTTCAAGATCGAGATACTCTCAACATCATCCGGATTCAGGTCGGAAAGACGCATTTCGCCCGCTCCCGTATTATCACCGAAACGAGGCACTCCGTCGATCACCAACAAAGGGGTCGTATTTACCCCGTTTAGTCCGCGGATACGGATGGTAGCTTCTTTGGCCGAACTCGGGTCGCCGGTAGACGACATTACCTGCAATCCGGCTACCTGCCCGTTAAGGGCTTCATCCAGGTTCATCGCCGGGATCCGAAGCAGATCTTCGCTGCGAATCACCTCAACAGAACTGGTAAGGGAGGCACGCTTTTGTGTGCCGTAACCTACTACCACCACCTCATCCAGATTCTGTGCATCCTCGCTGATTTCAATCTTCAGGTCGTTTTGTCCCGCTTTCAGATGCACTGTTTTGGTAGAGTAACCAATGTAAGAAACGATCAGATCGCACTCTTTCTTCGCAATCAGCAAAGAAAAATTACCATCGATGTCTGTTATGGTTCCGGTAGTGGCATCTTTTACCTTGATGTTGGCGCCGATCACCCCTTCACCGGTGTGATCGTACACATGCCCCTTTAACGTATATAAATTGTTTTGCTGGGCGTTCACTCCGAACGCCAATAAAATAAGCAAACAGATAAATTCTATTCTTTTCATCAATAAGACCGAATGTTATTTATTAAAAAGCTTCTCAATACGCACAATCTGATAATCGTAGAAATCACGAGTCATTACATCGACCGTCGCCGCTCTTTTTTGTTTGTAAAGCGATAGTATCTTTTTCAGTTTACCCGTCATCAAAGGAGCGCCTACGGTAGGACTTAATGTTGGCAAGCCGAAATTGATACGCAAGAACGATTCTTTATCAGTCATCTGGTGTTGGCAAGCCGAATGACTACATGGAAGCGTAGGTTCATTACTCAATGAAACCACCTCTTCGAAAGCGAGTGCCGAAGCGGTTTTCTTCGCGGTCTCTGCACTCAGACCCGACTGTTTGATCAGCGCGGTAATGGATGCCGTTTGCAACTCCATTTCGGTATCATTGAGCTTCTTGCCTTGGTAAGTAGCTTTAAACAGTTCGGCAATCACATCATCCAAATATCCGTTGAGCGAATAATTCGCTTTTGCGTCCACTTTTTCACCCTCCACAATACGAAACAAGGCGCTAGTGTTAAACAAACAACCCACGACCGACTGCAATAAACGGTCGTTCGCATTCATATCCAATGCCAGCTTCTGCATCAAGGATTTTGGTGTAAGCCAGTCATTATAAGTACGAGCCTGATTTACGAGCCAAATCAACGCTTCTTTTTGCACCTGTTTCGGCAAATAGTTTTTCTGACTTCCCGCTTCACCTTGACGTACGTCCTGAAAACGCAACCCTCCGATATAAGGCATTACATGGCGTAAATGGCGGGTATACTGACGTACCACCTCCTGATAAATCTCTTCGGTCGTTTCGTATGTATCGCCGGCACTCATGGTCCAGGCTTCGAGGTTGGCTACAATCAGCTTCAAGTTATTAATAGCCAGATTTCCCGCTTCGATGTGGTTATCCCCCAAATCTTCGGTCTGGTCGGTCGGATCGATCAACCCCATAAACTGTTGCGCTCCGAATTCAAACATCGGATCGTTTTTCTTTTCTTCGATCCAGCTGCGCAATACCGCTTTTTCATCGTCGGGCGTTGTCGCGCCCGGAATCAGACGGTATCCCCAGTTAATCGCATAGATATCGTATACGCCCAATACAGGAGGAGTCAGTTTCACCCCTTTTTCAAGGTCTCCCGGCTGAGCGATGAAGTTATTACGCGCATAGTCCATAATACTCGGCGTCGTACCGTATTTCTGTGTAAAAGCCGGATTACGCAACGAATCAACCGGATACGAATAACTCGCACCCATGTTGTGCATCAAGCCCAATGTATGACCGATTTCATGGGCCGCAGCGTAGCGAATCGCCTCCTGCATCACCACATCGTCGAAAACAGGTTTACGCACACGCGCATCTACCGCTGCCGTCTGCGTGAAACGCCAGTTGTGCAATAAAGAAAGGATATTGTGATACCAAATGACGTCTGCCGTCAAGATCTCTCCGCTGCGCGGATCGACGAAGCTCGGCCCCATCGCATTGGCGATAGAAGTAGCGGCGTATTTTACACAGCTGTAACGCATATCGTCCGGATCGAATTCCGGATCGTTTTTCGGATAATCGACCGCACGGATTGCATTTTTAAAACCGGCTGTTTCAAAAGCGATGTTCCAGTCTTCAATACCTTGTTTCACCACCGAACGCCATTTTTCAGGAAACGCGCTGTCTACATAAAACACGATCGGTTTCTGTGGTTCCACCAATTCACCATTATTATATTTGGCCAGGTCTTCAGCTTTTGGCTCCAAACGCCAGCGATGAATATGTGTGAAGGGAAGGATACGGTCTTCGTCGGAGGTGAATAGTTTTTTATCCGAACTGAAAAATCCAACCCGGTTATCCTGCAATCGCATGCGCATAGGCTCATCAGGAAGCAAGAAGAATGAACGATGTACCTCTACCGTATACGGCTCGTTCAAGGGAGCCGTGATAAAAGACATCATACTTTTAATCTCGATATTTTTAGGGAAAGTCTTTACTTCTTTAATAGCAGAACCATCAGCGGCAAAGGTCCCTTTCAGACTTTTGGAACTACCCATTAGTTTGCTAAGTGGATGATCCGGCTTTAACGGGCTGATCGCTTTTTCATTACCCCCGAAAAACGAGGTTACGTCAATCACTACGTTCTGACCGTTGCGCGCAGCTATTTTAAAACCCTTCAATACCGGATCCGAAAAATTGCGTTCGAATGCCGAAGTGATCGGATCGTTTTCTTTCACGGTGCTGCGAAACTGAGCCAAGTGGAGATATACATTCTGTGTATCCTTGCTCATTCGCAACATAAGCGGGGTGGTAATCATCTGGCCCGCTACGAAATCCTGGGTATTGCTCGTAGCAGCCATACGGTTTGACAACAGGTAAGTATGTTGAAATACCGAATCGGGAAGTTCAAAATACAATTTATTCTCTTTGGTACGATGGGTGGTAAACAACCCTTCCTTTGTAGTGGCTCCTTTTATGATTTTTGCATAGTCGCCATTCGGTTTCAGAGAATCTTTCGCAATGACGGGTGCTTTAACCGCCGCCTTCTTTTTAGCACTTACCGGCGTGATACACACCGCACCTAACATGAATAAATATACAAACCCGCGCTTCATTATCAAAATTTTTAAATGGGCGTCAAATATATTTATATTTTATCATTATTAATCCAAAATTGTTAGATATTGACTAATTATACTATCTTTTTGTCAATAAAAATCATATATTAATAACATATTTTAAAACAAACACACGTTTTAGTTTATTAATATTTATAATATTAAATATTTGTTTCAAAACAAACACATACTAAAAAAAGCCCAAAGCCGGATTGCTGGGTCGCATTCCGGCTTTGGGCCTCACTATA
>JAVVPN010000091.1:0-11088 GCA_036655755.1 Bacteroidales bacterium
ACAAAGAACCAATCGTATTCGACCACGACTGTCGTGAAGGTATCTGCGGTACTTGCTCACTTTACATCAACGGCCGTCCTCACGGAACAGACACTGCCGTAACTACTTGTCAGTTGCACATGCGTCGTTTCCAGAATGGTGAAACAATCGTTGTTGAACCTTGGCGTTCGACTGCGTTCCCGGTAATCCGCGACTTGATGGTAGACCGTTCTGCATTCGATAAAATCCAGGCTGCAGGGGGTTATGTAAGCGTAAATACAGGTGGTCCGCGTGACGCTAACGACCTTCCGATCTCTAAACACGATGCTGACGAGGCAATGGACTCTGCATCTTGTATCGGTTGTGGTGCTTGTGTTGCTGCTTGTAAAAATGCTTCGGCTATGTTGTTCGTTTCTGCAAAAGTTAGCCAGTTCGCTCTACTTCCTCAGGGTCAGGTAGAAGCGAAAGACCGTGCGAAAGCAATGGTTGCTAAAATGGACGAACTTGGTTTCGGTAACTGTACAAACACACGTGCTTGCGAAATGGAATGTCCTAAGAGCGTTTCTATCAGCAACATCGCTCGTTTGAACCGTGAATTCATCGGAGCAAAACTTACAGACTAATCATAAAAGAATGATTATTATATAGAAAAGGCGGAATAATATTCCGCCTTTTTTTTGTATATTTAATTAATCATATTCCACTGAGAATAAGGTATTAAATGGCTCTATTGTTATTTCAAATAAATTATTTTTATGAAATCAACCATTAATCTTTATTTCCTCCTTGCCATTATCACTACTGTATTATTTCCCTTTACGGGAATCATCGCGTTAGACCATGTCTTAAAAGCAAAAAAGCTGGGTGAGAATAATGCAGACGTATTGAATCTTGAATTAGAGAAAACCTACTATTGGATTAAAGTAACCTTCATAACGATGGCGGTGGCTTATGTGGTGCTGGGAGTTACCTTAGTGGGTATGTATAGTTATAGTCGTTGACCTTAAAATTACATCGGCTATAGCTGATTTGAGTGGAATAATTATGTAGATATACGGGGATACCAAAATGAAAATTCATCATTTGGGTATCCCTTTTTACCGGGCGTTTTTATACTTTAATGCACAAAAATAAATTATATATAAATGAGAGATTCATTAATCGTATTATCGGGAGGCATGGACAGTGTTACGATGCTGCATGACTATAAAGATTCGATCGCCCTGGCCATCACCTTCGATTATAAGTCAAAACATGCGGAACGCGAAATCGCGTGCGCCCGTTTGCATTGCAATCAGCTCGGTATTCCGCATATCGTAATGGAACTGGGGTTTTTCGCCCAATACTTCAAAAGCGACCTGCTTAAAAACGGGGGTGAGATTCCGGAAGGTCATTATGAAGATGACAATATGAAAAGTACGGTGGTGCCTTTCCGTAACGGTATCATGCTGAGCATCGCGGCGGGAGTAGCCGAAAGCAACGGGTTGAAACAAATACTGATTGCCAACCATTTCGGCGATCATGCCATCTATCCTGATTGCCGCAAATCATTCATCGATCCGATGCGTGAAGCGATTAAAAACGGGACGTACGAGCAGATCGAAGTATTCGCTCCTTACACCGAGATTTCGAAGCGCGATATCGCACTGATCGGACAGAAGCTGGGTATCGACTATGCCACTACCTATTCGTGCTATAAGGGTGAGGAAAAGCATTGTGGCAAGTGCGGTACGTGTGTAGAACGTAAAGAGGCTTTGGAGGGATTCGACCCTACGGAGTATATGGAATAGAAAACAATAAAAGATGATAGGAACCTCAAACGGGTTCCTATCATCTTTTATTAAAGTATAAATACTCCTTTATATACCGTATGTTCATTTAAAACGACGGCAACTTTTTTCTGCGATCCGACGCGCTATTTTTGCATCTTTGGATGTAATGGTTTCAGGTTGATAAGTATTGTCTTTTACCGACTCACCGAAAAGCATGATATACCACGTGCAGCCTGCCGCAAACCGACCAAGATCGTTCAGATGGTAGCCATCGCGGGTAAGATGATCTCCGATACTCGTTTTACGACACCGCTGAATGGTTTCGCCACTTGGTATGATATAGCTGAAGCGGTATTCCTTCTTCGCTTTTTCTGCCACTTCTTTAATCGCCTTATACATTGCCTGCTGGCTATTCTGATAATTTGCAAAACCGCTGTGGTCTGAATCAGATGCGTACGCCCAGGTCATATGCCATACGAATCGGGCATCCTTATTGAGCGCCTGCTCGCGCACATAACCCTGAAGGGATGAAAGATAAGGTGTATAGGTATCGTACATTCCGGAATAATGACTGGCTTGTTGAAAAGAGATTACATCCCAGTATTCATCTTTAATTCCGTCGGCCAGCGAAAAATCCGCTTCCGATTTTACACCGCACTCATTTTTATAATAACGATACGGTTTGTCGTCGGTCATACTGTTCTGTAAATGTCTTTCAAGACTACATCCGCCGATATACAGGTTTCCAATCACAATAGGGCGTCCGGCTGCTTCTGCAATCTCCTGCAGATAAGTAAGCCCGTCTACCGAAAAGCTATTACCGATAGCAAGTATCCGAAGAGTATCATTCTGTTGAGATTTATTACCGGCCGACACAGGTTGAGTGCATACTGCGATACCTATAAAAAACAGGCAGAAAAAGAGAAAGTGTTTTTTCATAAGATTCAAGCGATTAATAATTATTTAAGTGCCGCTAAATTACGTTTTAAACCTTTATATCCGGCTCTTTTCACAGCAGAATGGCGGAATATTTCGCGAAATTCATCTTCGGAAAGCATCTCCAAACGCTCTTTGTCGAGCGACAGAAATGCTTCGGAAGGCTGAAACTCGGGCGTACGGTTCGGTCGGGCAAACCGGTTCCACGGACAAACCTGCTGACAGATATCGCACCCGTAAATCATATTTTTTAATACGGAGGCGGTCGCGGGGGCGATTTCGCCTTTATTCTCTATGGTTTGGTAAGAGATACAGCGCCGTGCATCGAGGCGTCTGGGTGTGAGTGCATTCGGAGGACAGGCCTCCAGGCAACGGGTACAGTTGCCACAAGAGAGGGAGAGCGGCGCATCGGGCTGCAACTCCAAATCAATTAACAATTCTCCCAAAAAGAAATAAGACCCTTTGCCGGGAATGATCAGCTGCGTGTTTTTCCCGATAAATCCGAGCCCCGCCTTTACGGCCCAATAGCGCTCAAGGACAGGAGCCGAATCGGTAAACATCCGTCCCGTTACGGGAGCGATTTCGCGATGGATATATTCATATAAAGCACGGAGTTTATCCTTCACAACTTCGTGGTAATCTTTACCGTAAGCATAGTATGAAAACTGCGGCGCGTCGGGATGCTGCTTTACCGCAGGATAGTAATTAAGGGCCACCACAATGACCGACCGACACCCTTCGACAAGCAACCGGGGATCGGTGCGTTTCTCAAAATGGTTGTGCATATACTGCATTTCGGCCGCACACCCTTCCTGTAGCCACTTCTCAAGAAAAAGGGCGTCCGATACCTCTGCTGCCGCTGCAATGCCACAGGCATCGAATCCGAGGCGCAACGCCTCTGCTTTAATCAGCGCTGCCTGATCAGGAGAAGATTTTAAATTCATAGCCTTCTTTTAATAACCATTCGATTGCACGCGGAAGTGCGTAACGCAGATTGCTTTCCGCCTTTAATGAATCATGGAATACGATAATCGATCCGTTTCTTGTATAACGTTTTACAATCGAAAATACCTGCTCGCCGTTAAGCCTTTTACTGTAATCGCGCGTTACCACGTCCCACATGATGATACGGTATCTGCGCTTCAATGCCAACGCCTGCCCGCGCTTCATCCAGCCGTGAGGGGGACGAAACAGATTACTGCCGATCAGTTGATTTGCTTTTTCAACATTAGTCAGATAAGTATGAATGCTGTAACCGGGAGCCTGGATATGGTTCATCGTATGATTGCCCACCCGATGACCACGGTTCAGAATATCCTGAAACAGTTCGGGATTGCGCGCCACGTTGTCACCCACACAGAAGAAAGTGGCTTTGATGCCATAATGATCGAGCAGATCGAGCACCCAAGGGGTTACTTCCGGAATGGGGCCGTCGTCAAAAGTAAGGTATACCGCTTTTTTTTCGCCCTGTATGCGCCAGAATGACTCTGAGAAGAACATTCGATAAAGATAGGGCGGTTGTTCGATAAGCATAATTGATATTTTTACATAAAAAGAAAACGGGAGTGAATCTGTTTTTCATCTCCCGCTTTCTCTCATAATAAGTTTATTTTATCGTCTTTGCTGGCTCATCTGCCATGCAGTATGATACATTTCGAATTCCTTGGTGTATGCTTCGGCTACCTTGGTTTCGCCTGCCTCGTTCAATATCTCAATGATATTGTGTACTACCGCAAGTTCATGTCCCGCCTCAGACATTACAGAGCGTAACTGCCCCGGATTCAGCTGGAAGTACCATTTCAGATTTGCAAGCGATTTGTTTGCAATCTGTTCCGACAATTCCAATCCCTGCGGTTTCTGATCAAGCACAAAATAATCCTGTGCCAACGAGATCGAGGTATAGTCATGCGGTACATGGTAACCCGGAATCTGCTTCATACAGAAATTAAGTGCGTTGATGGCCTTTTCATCTTTGCCTTCATCAATCAGTGCGTCAATCAGACGAACAAACATCAGACGAAGCGTACGACACATACGGCGGTTGTTCTCATCGAGATAAACTTTCGGATTGTCGATGCCGCCCCATAAGAATTTATTCATCATGTTGTCGTACATCAGTTCCGTATTAACCGATCCCATTCCTCCGTTGTTTACCGGAGTGATCTGGTAAGCAAGTCCCACCAGGTTGAAATAAGGGCTCAGGTTCATATACATATCCGAACCAACGGTAGTTGCATAATACATCGGTCGTTTCCAACCCTCTTTGCTGATACCGTCGAGCATATAAAGGATAGCGATCTCGTTTTTCGTTACGATGTTCTTTCCTTTCAACGAAATATTCATCTGCTTGGCGATTTTATCCTTGTCGATGCCTTGAAGCACAGGAGAATTGGCTACCGTAGCCGAATCGATCGGAATATACAGTTTTTCGGCCGGAATAAAGTCGATGCGTTCGTTATATCCTTGCAGCGATTTGGTACGCTTGTCTTCGGATGCCAGCCAGTTGAGAGCGGTTGATAACGGAAGTGAGTCTTTGCTCAGATTCATTACATACGCATAGTTCAGCTTAGCCTGATCGTATTGTTTCGGAGAAAGGGCAATCGGAAGCGCCGGCGAATCGTATGCCGGACTCTTCATCTGATTGATATACCAGTCGGTCTGCAGATAAGAAAGGTTACATACACGCACATCGGTACGATAACCCTCCACTTCCTGTGCATACCACAACGGGAAAGTATCATTATCGCCGTTGGTAAAGATGATACCGTCTTTCTCTACCGAAGTAAGGTAGTTATATCCGAAATCGCGCGCTGTATAACGGTCGGCACGATCGTGATCGTCCCAGTTTTCCGCAGCCATCTGTACCGGTACGGCAAGACAAACCAACGTTGCAATGGCGCCTGCCAGTTTCGGGTTCTTCAGATAATCATTGATAAATTTGGCGATGGCGGCTACCCCGAATCCTACCCAGATAGAGAAGGCATAGAAGGAGCCCGCATACGCGTAATCTCGCTCACGCGGCTGATAAGGCGTCTGATTCAGATAAATCACAATGGCGATACCGGTCATGAAGAAGAGCAGGAATACCACCCAGAAGCCCTGGATACCATTGCGTCCTGCATATGCCTGATAAAGCAAACCAAACAGCCCCAACAATAGCGGAAGCATGTAATATACATTGCGTCCTTTATTATCTTTCATATCGGCAGGAAGATCTTTCTGATCGCCCACCATGTGTTTATCGATAAAGTTGAAACCGGTAATCCAGTTCCCTTTCGTAACCTCGCCATATCCCTGTTCATCATTCTGACGACCGGAGAAGTTCCACATGAAGTAACGCCAGTACATGAAATTCAACTGATATTTAAGGAAGAATTTCACATTCTCGCCGAACGTAGGCATCACAACCACTTTGTTCTGACCACCCTGGAAGATGGTAACCGGTTTCCCTTTAAAATCGGTCCATTCCTTATATGCCTGAACATGGTTTTCCTGCTTGCTATACATACGCGGCATCAGCATATTCAGTTCGGGAGTATATACATAATCCTCTTTGTAACCGGCAATCACATACTGATCACGCTGTTCGGGACTATCCTTGGCTACTTTGGCGTAAATAGGTTCGCCCTGTTTGGTTTTAACACGTCCGTCGGCTGTACGCTCTACATCCGAAACGAAAGTATAACCGTAAAACAACGGACGGTCACCATATTGCTCACGGTTCAGATATTTCGCGAACGAGAAGATTTCATCCGGAGCATTCTGATTCATCGGTGTATTTGCCGCCGAACGGATAATGATTTGAGCAAAAGATGAATAACCTGCAAACACCACGAAAAGGCAAAGCAATACCGAATTCATGAATTTCACATTCATCTCTTTCCACAAGAACACTCCAATTGCCAAAGCAATTGAAAGCACGATGCCTACCCAGGCGCCGCTACCGATAAACGGAATACCGATCAAACATAGCGAAGCGATAAAAGAGATGCGCATACGCAACGGATTCTTGCCGCTCCATGTCTCGGCTACACCCCATATAATGGTTGCGAGTACCAGGAAGAAATAGAAGGCAGTACCTGTATTATATCCGAAATGAAGAGTGTTTACGAAAAACAGCTCCATATAGCCCGATAGTTTTACGAAGCCCGGCACCATACCGTAAAGCAACAGTCCGATCAGCACCACCGATCCCGCCAGTGCCACCAATGTGCCTTTTAGGTTAGCATTCGGATTTTTCTTGAAGTAATAAACCAATACGATGGCCGGAATACACAACAGGTTAAGCAAGTGAACCCCGATCGACAACCCGATCAGATAGGCGATCAGGATGATATAACGGTCGGAGTGAGGCTGATCGGCATTCGCTTCCCATTTCAAAATCAGCCAGAATACAACGGCCGTCATAAATGAGGAGAATGCGTATACCTCGGCTTCTACCGCCGAAAACCAAAACGTATCAGAGAATGTATAAACAAGCGCTCCAACCATACCACTTCCGAGAATGGTGATCATCTGGCCCACCGACATCTCTTCGTCGGTTTTGCATACAATCTTTTTAACCAGGTGCGTTATCGTCCAGAACAGGAACAGAATCGTGCCCGCACTACAAAGCGCCGACATGCAATTTACCATTAAGGCAACTTTCTGCACATCGCCACCGGCAAAGTTCGCAAAGAAGCGGCCGGTCAGGTTAAAGAATGTATTGCCGGGAGGATGCCCCACTTCCAGCCGGAAGGCAGAGGTGATAAACTCCGGACAATCCCAGAAACTGGCTGTCGGTTCAACCGTCAACAGATATACCGTTGCGGCAACTGCGAAAGCCAACCATCCGAAGATGTTGTTTAGAAGCTTGTACTGTTTCATTTATTTATAATTTATTTTAGTATCAAGGTATTTGCTGTAATCTGGAATGATTCCCGACACGCAAAATTAGATTTATTCTGTATTACGATTTCTCTCAAAAAAAGAATCCCATATTAACAAAATCTTATGTACTTTAGGGAAAGCAAAGATAAAAAAAGAAAAATGTAATGGAGGCCCAGAAGCGGAAAAAACAGATTTATAAAGCCACATTGGTTGGCTCTGTCGCCAATTTTATGTTAGTGGTTATCAAACTCATTGCAGGTATTATGGGCCGAAGCTCGGCGATGGTGGCAGACGCGATTCATTCACTCTCTGATTTTGCAACCGACATCATTGTTATGGTATTCATCCGCCTCTCTTCAAAACCCAAGGATGAAGGGCATGCCTACGGACACGGCAAATATGAAACCATGGCCACCGCCATGATCGGATTCATTCTGTTTCTGGTGGGTGCAGGCATCTTCTGGGAGGGTGTTCAGAAAATTTACCATAGCTTGCAGGGCATTCCGCTCGAAAAACCCGAAATGGTAGCGTTCTATGCGGCGTTACTTTCCATCGTGGTAAAAGAAGCACTCTATCAATATACCCGTAGAATGGGCAAACAGGTTAAGAGCGATCTGGTTATCGCCAATGCGTGGCATCACCGTTCGGATGCTTTTTCATCCATCGGCACGATGATCGGTATCGGAGGTGCCATCTTTCTGGGTGAGAAATGGGTGATTCTCGATCCGATCGCCGCCGTTATCGTCAGTTTGTTCATTATGAAAGTGTCGGTACAGCTAATGGCGCCAAGCATGAACGATCTGCTCGAGAAAGCGCTACCCGAGGATATTCAGAAAGAGATTATGCATATCGTAAAGAGCGTACCCGAAGTAAACGATCCGCACAACCTGCGTACGCGCCGTATCGGAAATGATTTCGCAATCGAAGTGCATATCCGCCTTAACCCGAAAATGACGGTGAAGGAAGCGCATGATATTTCCTGGATCATTGAAAATAAACTAAGAATAAAATATGGTGATAATACACATGTAGCCGTACATGTAGAACCTACCAAATAAACATGAAGAAAATACTGATTACCGGTGCGGGAGGATTCATTGGTGGATTTATGGTTGAAAAAGCGCTGAACGAGGGATTCGAAACCTGGGCCGGCGTACGTAAAACCACCTCACGCGAATATTTAAAAGATGAGAGAATCCGGTTTATCGATCTCCCTTTTCAAAATCCGGAAAAATTAGAAGCCGAGTTATTGAAATTCAAAAAAGAATTCGGCGCTTGGGATGTCATCATTCACAACCTGGGTGTAACCAAATGCATCGATCATTGCGACTTTGAACGGGTAAACTTCGGATTCACCCGTAATTTCGTACAGGCACTCCAAAACACCGGAATGACACCCCGCCAATTCATCCTGATGAGCAGTCTGGGCGCTTTAGGCCCAGGAGATGAAACCGGAATGACTCCCATTCGTATCGGCGACCCCGCCACCCCGAATACCGCTTACGGAAAAAGCAAATTAAAAGCCGAACTCTTCCTTAAATCACTCGAAGCATTCCCATGGGTCATTATGCGTCCCACCGGAGTGTATGGCCCGCGCGAAAAAGATTATTTCCTGATGGTGAAAACCATCAAGGCCGGTTTTGATTTCGGAGCAGGCTATCGGCCGCAGCAAATCACATTTATTTATGTAAAGGACCTTGTAAACTGCGTGTTCAGAGCCATTGATAAAAAAGTGACCTGCCGCGAATATATTGTTTCGGAAGGTCGTCATTACCGATCGTCCGATTTCAGACGTTATGTACAGAGGGCATTAAATAAGAAATGGGTGATTCCCGTGACGGTTCCTTTATGGATATTAAAGGTAGTCTCGCTCACTTCCGAACAGATCGGCAAACTCACGCGTAAAAACACAACTCTTAATAGCGACAAGTATAATATCATGAAACAGCGGAACTGGATTTGCGATATCTCTCCCCTGCGCGAAGAGCTCGATTTCGAACCCGCCTATCCACTCGAAAAAGGAGTGGAAGAAACGATTCATTGGTATCGTAAAAACGGTTGGATTTAATCATCCTATATTAAGAAAGAAAAATTACTTTTGTCAAAACTAAAAATCTACGATAACAGAATGAAGATAAACTCAGTATGCGTATACTGCGCAAGCAGTTCGAAAATTAATTCCGGTTATTTTGAAGCTGCCCGGAAACTGGGAAAATTATTGGCCGAAAATGACATTGAATGCATTTGTGGCGCCGGACGTAAAGGGCTTATGGGAACGCTTACCGAAGAGGTGCTTGCCAGCGGAGGTAGCGTAAAGGGTATCATCCCCCGATTCATGTATGAAGAAGGATGGTATCATCCACAAATATCCGATCTTGTATTGACCGAATCGATGCACGAGCGCAAAACACTTATGGCAGAATCTTCGGATGCCGTAATTGCGATGCCCGGCGGATGCGGTACGATGGAAGAACTACTCGAAATCATTACCTGGAAACAGCTCGGACTCTATTTTAACCCGATCATCATCTTAAATACAAACGGATACTACGACCCCCTGATTCAGATGCTTTCTCAAGCCATCGAAGAAACATTCATGCGTCCCGAACACGGAAATATGTGGCTCGTAGCCCAAACACCCGAAGAAGCAATCGAATTATTGGAGACGGCCAATGACTGGATTGAAAATCCACGTAAATTTGCAGCTATTTAAATCACTCCTACATGTCTGTTACCCAGGTTCTCTTTCCCGACTCTGTTATCCCGGTAAAATCAGAGGGCGATCTGCTGGTTGCCCTTCCTGACAGCACCCTTGGGATCTATACGTCACAACCGGCCGGAATAAAAGGGATTCCTCATATCCAGTCGCCGGCCGCCAGCTCCTGGATTTCGCTTTTGTTGATTCTTTGCTTCCTGGTGGTAACAGCAAGTTACCGAAGCTCGAATAAGTTTATCCAATACATTGTTTCCGAAATCTTCGACTACAAGGAGCGCAGCGGGTTTCATCAGAAATCCACGCTCAATATGGTACGCCTCAAAGCCGCCCTTTTGTTTATGACCTTTCTGATCGAAGGGTTAGCGTTGTTTGTGGTATTTACCAAATTCGAACCGCGAATATCATTCAGCGAATTAAAAGATATCACGCTAGTGGGAGCTTTCTCTGCCTGCTTTGCCTTTTTTTATCTTTCACAACTCGCAGTATATAGTATAATTTCGTATACGTTTACTAATAAAACTAACGCGGGAATGATTAGCGGCACCCTTACGGGAATAACAATTCTGAGAGGTCTGTTATTGTTTATTCCTGTTTTGATATCAATTTACCATTCGATTCCGCTAAATATTTTCATTTTTATTACAATTTCACTGTATTTCGCAACAAGAATACTTTTTATTTACAAAGGGGTTAAGATTTTTTTTAGTGATTTTTATAGATTAATCTACGTTGTTTTGTACCTTTGCACTTTCGAAATAGCACCTTTATTGGTGATTTATAAAGGGTTATTTTTATTGTTTAGTTTTGTAGAACTCA
>JAVVPN010000092.1:0-10932 GCA_036655755.1 Bacteroidales bacterium
CGCCCGATACCTTTTTGCTTTCGTTCGTTTCAGCGTCGCTGTTATTCCCGATTGCATTGCAAAGGTAGTGCAATTATTTGATCCTGCAATACCCTCCGGGGTATCAGTCATTCAATATATCGCAAGATTTATTCTTATCTTTTGACTTTGAGGCGATTCAATAAATGTTAAAAGTGATATTTCTCTAAATTTATTTTATCCTGTTATTGCAATCGATAAAATAAATGATCCCAATTCGGTTGCGACGGGTTTAATCAATATCTTTTTTCAACGATATTCCAATCGATAATATCCCATACGGCCTTTAGATGTTCTGCACGTCGGTTCTGGTAATCCACATAATACGCATGCTCCCATACATCGATGCCCATAATCGGAGTGAGCCCTTTGGTCACCGGATTACCTGCGTTTGCCTCTTGGGTGATTACGAGCTTCCCGGATTTGTCTTTCGCAAGCCATACCCATCCCGAGCCAAAAACCGCTGTTCCTGCTTTTTCAAAAGCTTGTTTGAAGTTATCAAACGATCCCCATTGCGCATTGATCGCTTCGGCCAGTTTCCCTTCGGGTACTCTCTTTCCGTTAGGAGCGAATTGCAGAAAATAGAGGTTGTGATTTAAAATCTGACCTGCATTGTTGAAGACTGCTCCATCCGATTTGGCTACGATTTCCTCTAACGGCATCTGCTCATACTTTGATCCGGGCAACAGCTTGTTCAGGTTGTTTACATATCCTTGCAGGTGCTTACCATGATGTAAAAGCATTGTTTGCTCACTGATTACCGGTTCGAGGGCATTCGTAGCATAAGGTAGTTTTATCAGTTCAATGTTGTTTGCTGCAAAGCTGTAACCTACCGTGGTCAGCATAAGCAAAAGCGTAGTAATAAATGTTTTCATATAAGTAAATGAGTTTTTTATCCCACAGTATTGTATTGATTACAATATTGTATGACTATTTATATAATAATGATGTCAATTGAGCTTAAAAGTAACAGAACAATTGATACTCTCTTCAAAACTTACTTGATTTTAACATTTATATTTAATGCCGACTTATATACAGATGCAAAAAGTGCCTCCAATCATTAGCGATAATGATTGGAGGCACTTCAAAAAAATCAGAGCTATTTATTTTAGTTTCTGCACCATGTCGTGCATTTTAATTGCTGTGATGGCACATTCGTCGCCTTTGTTACCATGGATGCCGCCTGCACGGTCAATTGATTGTTGCATGGTATCGGTGGTAAGCACGCCGAAGATGAACGGGATATCGAATTCAACATTCAATAATGTCATACCCTGGGTTACACCCTGGCAAACATAGTCGAAGTGGGGAGTATCTCCACGCACTACACAACCAAGCGTAATTACCGCATCCGGTTTTTTCATCAAAGCCATCTGGCGCGCTCCGAATGTCAGTTCGAAAGTTCCCGGCACACGGCTTACGATGATATTCGATTCTTTTACGCCATGTTTCTCGAGCGTATCGATAGCGCCTTTCAACAAAGGTTCGGTAATGTTGCTGTTCCATTCAGCCACAACGATTCCTACGGTCATCGCAGAAGCATCTGGTACGGTTGTCGGATCGTAAGCCGACAGGTTTTGATAAGCAGTAGCCATAATCAACTATATTAAGATTCTATTTTAAGCAAAAAAAACCACGAACGTCGTCCGTCATGCGGAAGAGGTTCGTGGCTCAAAGATACGAAAGAGAAATGTTATTTCTGCAATTTTGCTCTTTCGATATATTTTTCGATATCTGCGGCTTCCATAGAAGAAGCGTAGTTATCTTTAATCTGCTGATAAGCTTTTACTGCCGCTGCATAATCACCAAGGCTTTCATAAGCGATACCTGCTTTTTTCAGGTAGATCGGAGAGATCAGTTCGTTGTTGCCGCGTGATGCCGCTTTTTCAAAATAGCTGATACCCTCTTTTACGTTACCAAGTTCAACATAACAGTCGCCTACCGCACCGATAACCGCCGGAGAAACCAATAGGTCGTTAGCAGAGAAACCTTTCAAATGTTTGATTGCTTTTTCATATTCGCCCATGCGCATATAAGAGATACCTGCATATGCTTTCGCCAGGTTACCCGCTTTAGTCGATCCGTTTTCGTCGATGATTGCCTCAAATCCCATGTAGTCACCACCGTTACCGTTCAAGGCAACCTGGAAAGAATCTGTCTGGAAATAAAACTCACCTTTGAAAAGTTCCGCCTGAGCTTTTGCTTCTTGTGGCACGAAATAAAAATGACGCAAGCTTAAGATACCCGATACTACTATCACAGCTACCAAAACAGTAAGTAAGATAGGTTTCTGGTATTTTTCAATAAGCTGTTCTGTTCTTGACAAAGCCTCGTTTACTTCGTCGATTCCGTCGTGTTGTTTGTGCTGATCTGACATATTGATGTTTTTTAAACTTTTTACTAATTAAAATAATGTGCGCTGAAAGGCTCAACTTCTTTGCCTTTAGCGGTTATGCATGGCGTAAAAGGGCGTTTCTTCGACAGGCAAAAGTAATTTATTTATATTTATAAACGAAATTTCGCAGCAATTTTTTTTAACTTCCTTCAACGTATCGTCAAACCTGTGCTTTCTTGATGTTTCCAACGTCAAACCGGGGTTTTTATGTACTTTTGTAAGAAGAATTCTAAAAGGCTACAGACTGATGATACTGCAACGGATATCAATCGTTAACTATAAAAATATTGCGCAGAGTGATATGGTGTTTTCACCCAATATCAACTGCTTTCTCGGCAACAACGGGATGGGGAAAACAAACCTCCTGGATGCTGTTTACTATCTTTCTTTTTGTAAAAGTTTTACCAATGTGATTGATTCGCAAAACATCCGTCACGGCGAAGATTTTTTTATGATCCAGGGGTTCTACCTCAATGGAGACAAACCGGAGGAAATTTACAGCGGAATGAAGCGCCGTTCGAAAAAGCAATTCAAGCGTAATAAAAAAGAGTACGAACGATTATCCGATCATATCGGATTTATTCCGCTTGTCATGGTGTCGCCGGCCGATTCTGAGTTGATTCTAGGCGGCAGCGAAGAGCGCCGCAAGTTTCTCGATCTCGTGATTTCGCAGTTCGACAAGCAATATCTTGATGCCCTTATACGCTATAACAACGCGCTTCAACAGCGCAACGCCCTGTTAAAGCAAGATCCTCCCGTACAGGACGATTCGTTGTTTGAAATATGGGAAGAACAGATGGCATACTACGGCAAGTTGGTATATGAGAGCCGCCAACGTTTTATCGATGGTTTTCTGCCCGTATTCCGTGAGTTTTATGAATTTATCTCGCAGGGTAAAGAGGAGGTGAGCCTTACATATACCTCTCATTTGTCCAAAGGCGATTTGGCTCCGATGCTGGCAGAGGTGCGTGAGCGCGACCGGATACTAGGTTATTCCACCCGCGGGATTCATAAAGACGAACTCGAAATGAATCTAGGCGAATATCCGATTAAGCGTATGGGGTCGCAGGGACAGAACAAAACCTATCTGATTACGCTGAAACTGGCGCAGTTTGATTTCCTGAAAAAGATGGGGCACACCGAGCCGGTCTTACTGCTCGATGATATTTTTGACAAACTCGACGCAAGCCGGGTAGAGCAGATTATAAAACTGGTGGCCGGCGATCGTTTCGGGCAGATTTTCATTACCGATACAAATCGCGAAAACCTCGAGCGCATTATCCGGAGTCAGCACCACAGTTTTAACCTCTATACGGTAGAAAACGGAAATTTCATATTAACCGACAGTAAACAATAGCCGATATATGTTTCGAAGGAATACAGAATCAATAGGAGATGTGATCCGGGCATTTTTAAAAGATGCTAATCTGGAGTCGAAGATATTCGAACAAAAATTGTTGCGTGCCTGGCCCGAAGTATTGGGTGATGAGATGGCAGCCTATACCTCGCAGTTGTATATCCGCAACAAAACGCTTTACGTTCAACTTACCTCTTCGGTCTTACGCAATGAATTGATGATGTGTCGTACGCGGCTGGTCAAAAGTCTGAACGAGCGCGTCGGGGCCGAAGTAATTAATAATATAATATTCAGATAAATGGAAACAGTGTATAGAAACCGTTTGCCGATACAGTTGCGCTTTAATGACATCGATGTGATCGGACATGTAAACAACACGATGTATTTTAGCTTTTTCGACTTGGGCAAGACGGCTTATTTTGAGGCGGTTCGTGGTTCCCATATTGATTGGTCAAATACGGATATTGTAATACGTCATATCGAAGCCGATTTCTTGGCACCTACTTTTTATAAAGATCAGATCGAAGTAGATACGGCTGTGATAAAGATCGGTAATAAAAGTTTGCAGATGGAGCAGCGCATTATTGAAACGCGTACC
The DNA here is from genome assembly GCA_036655755.1 of Bacteroidales bacterium. Classification (GTDB taxonomy): domain Bacteria; phylum Bacteroidota; class Bacteroidia; order Bacteroidales; family JAUNSR01; genus JAUNSR01. Next base: position 4,372 of record JAVVPN010000092.1, read on the forward strand.
AACCAGGTAAAATGTATCTGCCGCACGGTCATGGTAGGATTCGATCCGAAAACGAACGAAGGAAAAGAGATCAGCCTTTGCTGGAAAGAGGCGATACGCGCATACGAACAGAATCCGGAGCTTTAAGCTCCGGATTTTTTTATGCAGATAGCGATCCATACAAACAATAACAGGCTGCCGCCGGATAAAAGCAATTCGGTAGTCATATCCGGAGCCGTAATGGTTGCCTCAAGCAGGGCTTTCCCTTCCTGGTCTTGCTCAATATAAAATTGTATGAGCGCGCAGGTATTATTGGTGAAATGCGCCAGAATGGGAATCCATAATGATCCTGTCCATATAAGCAGTAATCCGAAATAAGCTCCCAATATAAAACGAGGCAGAAAACCATAAAATTGCAGGTGAATGGCACTGAATATGAATGCGCTTAATAATACGGCCGCCAGTTTTTTATGCCATTTATCCAAAAAGATGTTTTGCAACATTCCTCTGAAAAACAACTCTTCGGCTACCGCCGCGGTTACTCCCACCAAAAGCAAATTAATAAAACGTATTCCCCACGATGAGGTATCCAGCAACTGCCGGGTGGCGAGTTGGGCGATATCTTCTTTTTCGCGCATCCAGTGTTCGATAGGAGCCATAAAGTCAGGCAGTCGGATCGCCTCGTTCCAGGTGATGATTTGGTTCATAAACGGTACCATGATCAACATGCTGGCTACCGTAAGCACCACTTGCGATATTTTAGGCCGCTTTGTTAATTGTAGGTAGCGATAAGGTTTGGCCGAAATAAAGTAAGCCATTAAAACAGCAGGCACTACAAAAATCGAAATGCTTTGTATAAACTGTATCAACCGTAACAGATCAGGTGTCAGGGCAGTAGTGCTTATCTCTTTTTTTAAAATAAGAATAGCGATCGACGACAGGAGGGTGGCAATCAGCATTCCGATGGCTAACGAGCCAACCAGAAATAACATTCTGACCCATAGCCCGTCATTGGTAAGAAAAGGAATATGGCGTTTTTTCATCGATAAAACAGGCGTTTGATATATCCTCACACAGGTAAGTGAGGTCGATTTTATACAATAAAGATAAGGGATGTCATAAAATGCAAAACGCCCCGCGGTAACCCGCAGAGCGCTTAAAAAAGAATGTCCTTAAATCAAATCCTTATAAATAGGGAATATAGATAATCCGAAATTTATTAATCATCAAAAACGAGGACGGGCTTCTTTTACAACCATAGTGCGGCCTTCGTAATCAGCACCGTTAAGTTCTTCGATAGCTTGTCTTGCGGCAGCTTCATTTTCCATTTCAACAAAGCCAAATCCTTTAGACTTTCCAGTTTCACGGTCTTTGATCAGTTTCACAGAAGATACAGGAGCGTACTCTTCCATTACTTGCTGTAGGTCTGATTCCTTAACTTTGTAGTTAAGATTCCCAATGTAAATGTTCATACGAGAATAAAAGTAATAAATTATAAAATATTGTTTTTACGAACATGGAAGTTCGATACACAAAGGAAGTAATATTTATCGGATTTACAACTATTTGTGAATAAAATTTAGATGCTGTAATTTAGGAGCGGAAAATGAAGGTTTTAAAGCCGCCGTTATTTTCGGAAATGACTGATAATAATCAATTATTAGTCGCTTTTATGTTTTATATACGGTAGAAAAACGGAAACTTCGGAAATTCGGAATAGTTTTGTGTTTTTATGAATAGATATACAATGAGATATAGATTGATAAATAGACTTGAAATTCAGAAAATGGCTCTTTTTTGCGTCATTTTTTTATTGATGGTAGGATGTAACTCGAGAGAAAGAGAGATGAACCGCTTGTTGGAAGAGATTGATCTGAAAGAAAAAAACGGGTTGCCCCTGGTGGATGACTCGCTTTTCCTACAGGAAGCATACCGCTTTTTCCATGAAAACAATAATACGCTTCAACAGATTCGTACATTATTTTATCGGGGTAGTTTGCAAGAGGAGGCAGGCCATTATCAGGTTGCACTTGTTTTGTTTAAAGAAGCTACCATGCTGGCCGAAGAATCGAAAGATTTATATTGGCAATCTTATTTATATAGTAAACTCGGATTTCTTTATATGAAAGAGTATAATGTGCCCACCGCACAGGATTACCTTGATCTGGCTTTACAAACCGGACGTGATATCGCCCCGTCTATCTCTGATATCGGATATCAGTTACAATTCGGTCGGTCGTTTCTTTTTTCAGGTCATCCGGAGCTTGCCTTATCTTATTTCGAGTCGATTCGTCCGTTAATCCGGCACGCCGATTCTCGCTATACCAAACTCTACCGAAGCATGGGGTTGGCATATTCCCAACTGCATCAGTATGACTCGGCAATCGAGGCCATTAATATCTCATTGCATGATGAAACAGATCCCGAATATAAAATGATCTGCGAAATGGCATTGCTCGAGATGGCGATTAATCGTAAAGACAAAGCCGCTATCGATAAGCATAAGGCGCATATCGACTTGTTACTGCCTGACGTACTCAATCTCGATCTGCATCAAGAATATTATCGAATCTGTTCGTTGATTTATGCCGGGACGGGCGATTATAAACAGGCTTTCGACGAGATGTCGCGCTCTTATTTTTATGAAGATAATAAACTTACCCATCTTGGGCGACTTTCTGTAGATGAAGGGGTGCTGAAGCGGTATCAGGAAAAGATGAGCTTCGAAAACAAAGAATTGAAGTCGGGCAGGCGTTGGCTCGGTTTTAGCATCCTCGGCAGTTGGGTGTTGACCGCAACCGTTGCATTGGTGGTCAAGAAAAAGCGGCAGCGTAAATACTTCGATTTCGAACAGAAAATTGAATTGCTCGAGGAGATGGCCAAGCGTAACAATGGCGAAACTGCCGATCTGAAAGGCTTGATCATCCGTGATCTTGAAATTATAAAACGGATAGCGCTCTATAAGTCGCAACACTCCCGCGATTCATCGTTTGTCGATCAGTTCAATCGTTTGGTGACTGTCGATAAGCACAATCCGTTTGAACTGGAGTGGCAGAAGTTATATACAGATGTCGATCGGCTTTACGATGGTTTTTACACAAAGCTCCAAACCTTCTCGTCCGATTTTACCGAAAAAGAATTGCAATTATGCTGTCTGATGAAAATCGGATTTAAAACCGATGAGGTGGCGGCCATCTGGGATCAGAGTGTATATTCGGTACAGAAATACAGGTCGAATGTGCGACGCAAACTGAAGACTCCCGAAGGAGCGGACATTATAGAATATTTAAAGGAAAGAGGCTGCTGACTCTTTCCTTTTTTTTGTGCTTTTGAAGATAATTTGCATTATAAAAACAGTACGTCAAGGTTGAAATCATGTATTACAAGAAATACCAGGTTGTATTGTTTTTAAGTGGTTGTAAATCAATTGTTTTTAAAATAGGGTTACAAGTATTTTCTATGCTATTACAAATGGCGTTTTAGCTTCAAGATACTACTTTTGGACTGTTCGAAATAAATTTTTTGAATTGATGAAGAGAGATGTTATAATCTTCGGAGTGGCTCTCGATGTGAATCGATAATGTCAAATGTGAACTAAACAATCAGATTGTCTCTTGAGCATTTTAACTAAACCTTATCTTGTTTAGTGAGACGTTTAATCTAAACCTTACTTTAGCTGCTCCGGGTTTATAACATTCATTCATTAATTGGCGGATAATAAATAAATTTTTACTTTATATGGTTGCATTAATGGGAGTCCTATTTGTAATAGGATATGTTTTGATTTCCCTTGAACATTCAATTAAAATCAATAAGGCCGCAACGGCACTCGTTGTCAGCATGGTATTATGGACGATTTATGCTTTTGCCGCTCCCTGGTTGGTACCCGCATTAAACGGAACGGAATTTCAACATTATCTAATGGTCAATCCGGCCCTGGCTTCATTGTCACAACATGCACAGGTAATAGATTATGTAGTAAACGTACAGTTGTTGGAGCATGTGGGAGATGTTGGCGAAATTATATTCTTCCTGATGGGAGCCATGACAGTAGTCGAGCTGATCGATGTGCATTCGGGTTTTTCAATTATCACCGATAAGATTACCACCCGCAATAAGCGCAAACTGCTTTGGCTGTTGGTGCTGATCACCTTCTTCCTGTCGGCAGTAATCGATAATCTGACAACGGCAATCGTAATGGTTGCATTATTAAATAAAATTGTTCCCGAAAAAACCGAGCGCTGGTGGTTTGCAAGTATCCTTATTCTTGCGGCAAACAGCGGGGGTGCATGGTCGCCCATCGGTGATGTTACAACTATTTTGCTATGGGTAAAAGGTACGGTTACGCCGTCGAGCCTGATGCTGTATGTGTTATTGCCAAGCATTGTCTCAGTGTTGGTTCCTTTGGCAATCGTCTCTCGCAACATGCATGGCGACGTAACCCCTGTACCCGCTAGCGCGAAACAACATAAAACACATGAACAGGTGGTGGATTATCGCCGCAAACTTACGATCTTGATATTGGGTATCGGCGGTCTGCTAAGTGTGCCACTGTATAAAAGCCTTACGCATTTGCCTCCGTTTACCGGAGTAATGCTTGTGTTGGGTGTGTTATGGATGATCACCGACTATATGTACCGTAAAATGCCTGATGATCTTCCTTTTCATTTACGGGTGGCAACAGTGATTAAACGCATCGATATATCCACCTTGCTGTTTTTTATGGGAATCCTAATGTCGGTAGCGGCATTACAGGCTGCAGGAGCGCTCACTACGGCGTCGCATTTCCTTGAAAACAGTTTCCGCAACGTATATGTGATCAATCTGCTGATCGGGCTTCTTTCGGCTGTAGTAGATAATGTACCGCTTGTTGCCGCTGCGTTGGGATTGTATCCTATCGTAGATCCGGCTACATTGCCCACACTTGCCGATCCGGCATTCATGGAGTATTTCGTACGCGACGGTATCTACTGGCATTTCCTGACCTATTGTGCCGGTGTCGGAGGCAGTTTGTTGATTATCGGTTCTGCTGCCGGAGTCGTTGTGATGGGAATGGAAAAAATACATTTTACCTGGTATCTCAAAAAAATATCTTTACTGGCATTGTTGGGATATCTTGCCGGAGCCGCTGTCTTTATATTGGAAGTATGGCTGATACATGGTAAATTATAATTGACTGAATCATAGAAACCAGATATTAAATTCAGTATCACAGTCTAAATTAGGTTAGAGTTTAAGTGAGATGAGAATGGGGGTAGTCCAATTTGGATATACTCCCATTTTTTATTGCGGATAAATTATCTGGTGTATTCGATAGTACTGGTAGTGATTACCCCGCTATCCTTAGTCTCTTTAGATGAATAAATTTGATGTTCATTGGGATGTGAAATAAGGAGTTTTGTATTCGTGGCGATATCGAGAGGGATAGGACGGTTTATAGCGGGAGCCTAAGAAAACAGCCAATAAAAAAAGCCCGAAAGCTTTCGCTTCCGGGCTTTGCCAGCGGAGAAAGAGGAATATGAACCCCATCCTCAACCATTTATTATCAAGCTGATAATTGTGTATAATTTCTTTTGGTAACGTTTCGGTAACGAGATTTTGACGCCCATTGGTAGCAATATACTTACTACGACATGTACTATCAAAACTCTTATTGGGCAAGGACTCTAGGTGTCATGTTTTTGAGTATTATTGAAAACCGGTGTCAATGGATTAGATAATATAATCAACACATGCGCGATCCTGCTTTAATGGTCCTATTAAATTTTTAGCGACTGCGACATGATCCGGATGTTGCGCATATTCGGCAAGATGCTCCATTGAGTCGAATTCAGTAATTAACGATAGGTCAAATTGCTCGGCCGGATTGCTGTTAATACCTACTTCGATAGCTTTTAAAACTTCAACTTTTCCTTTCAAGTTCAATAGTGCTTGCTTAATGTTTGCTAACGATGTTAAGCGCTCCTCTGCCGTAGCAAATGGTCCAAGTTTAAATAGGACAATGTGCTTTACCATATTGATATTTTATTTTAATGTGTTATTGTAATTCAGGGCATGGGTATCCGTTAATTCCCATGGCTTCCCAACGCCCAACAACCGGACGTAGACGGGTTACAAAGTTATCAAAATCTTTTTGTGCTGGTTGTGTCCATCCCACTTCAGCATAAGCGGCAATACGTGGAAAAGTCATTTTGTTTAGAATTTCCTTGGTTGGAACAAACTCTGTCCACATTTGACATCCTGAGCCAATTATATTTTGGTGGTATTGTTGTGGTAAGTTTTTTGGTATAGGATCAAAATGATAGGCTTTTTTAAGAGGAATACTAGCATAGTCGTAATCGAGATAGGTTGATCCACTATGGGAATTTACAAGACGGTATCCATCTTGAGCAGCTTTTACGAGCTCTTTTAAATCGCCGGCCCAGAATTGCACGACAACATTAGGAGCAATCTTTGTGCTTGTTTCGCTAAATTTAATGTTATCACTGGCGTGAAGGTTTTTTCCTAATATTTCATTCCATCCCATCATGCTAGCACCTTTCTTCTGAATAAATTGCGACATAATGTTTGTAAACTCTATCT
>JAVVPN010000093.1:0-10834 GCA_036655755.1 Bacteroidales bacterium
AATAACACCATTCTTTACGCTATGGGGAATCTTTGTAATATCTGTATTTTCAAATGCAGATTGCCCTTCTTTAATGTCTGCAATCCAAGATTCCATATGAGGCGAGTATTTTCGGAAATTATGATAAATATCATTTTCAGAAATCTCCCCCATCTTTTTTAATGATGGTAAATGACCGATGACCTGTCTTAAAGTTCTCTCAGGTTGCTTGTCCGGGAATATATCGTATGGATTAACCTCTTTCAAATCTTTGCGAACACCTATGACTAAAGTTCTTGTTCGACTTGATAGGTTGCCGTAATCTTTAAAGTTTACAACTTGATACAGAATATTATATGTGCCTGATAAATTAGCCTCTATTGCATCTTTAATGGATTTGTCTTTACCATCAACATCAGTGCATACAGAAGTAAGGAAAGCCCGAACATTCTCAAATATGAAAAACTTAGGCTTAATCTGTTGAGTCATTTTTATAGACTCTACGACCAATGAGTTGCGTTTTAGCTCATCTTTCTTCTTGTGGTTAGCAACAGACATACCTTGGCAAGGAGGTGTCGCAATCAATATATCTAAATCGGTTAGATTAAATCCTCTTTTCCATATATCCAACTATCACCGCAAATATATCCGCTGTTATAAACACATTTCTGATTAAATTTCTGAATTTTTAATCTGCGCTCTAACAACTCAACAGTGGCTACGCAATAGAATCCCTCTTCCTTAAAACCATAACATCCAATACCAGCACTACTAAATAAGCTGATATATGTCCTCAATCCATATGTAGAATGCCGATCTGTTAACAGTATTTCGGGAACTTCTAATTCTGGGTATAATCTCACTTTTGCCATATCAATCTATTCTTCTTAAATTTTTTGCTGCCATAGAAAGAGATTCAGAGGCAACTATAGGTTCTTCTAAAACAACATCCATTACTTTCTCAGCAAGCCATAAAGTAAGAACGTCTGTCAATTCCATATGAAACATTTTTGACAATATAACGACTTACTCTTTTTAACTTTTATTTCGCCTTTTTTAATCTTACAATATGTTACTGTATCTATATCAAGAGCCTCTATAATTTGCCTTTGATGCATTTGGTTTTGAATGAGTAACTCTTTTATTTTTTTCTGTAAATAGCATATTGCTTATTTTGTCTTGACGTTATTTGGCAAAAAAAGTAGATAGAATCCATTTTTACGCCTTTATATTAAAGAAAAAATTTAATGGTGGTAGTTTTGGATTATAGATAAGTTTTGTTTATTCCATTTGCTATATATTCAAAACGAATTAAACTAATTTTTGCTTTGACAACAACTAAAAAAGATGTTAACGAAAAGCAAAAGGCTCTCATTCTCTTTTTTTGCCAGCCTTTATCTTAAAGTTTCAAAGAAATACACCCACCCTTGAATATTGGATGTAAAAAAGGGTGTAAATCTCGTAATTACTTGATTTACACCCTTTACCAGCGGAGAGAGAGGGATTCAAACCCCCGGTACCTTTCAGTACGGCGGTTTTCAAGACCGCTGCAATCGATCACTCTGCCATCTCTCCAGGACTTGCTTTCGGGTATCGTTGTTTCCCGATTGCGTTGCAAAGGTAATACTTTTCATTCATCCTGCAAGAGGGCGGGAAATAAAATGTCGCATTTTAACTTAAATAAACGCTTTTAGGATGAAATGAAAAGGATATGTTATTTTCTACTGGTTAAAATTAATAAAAACAACTTGAGGGGAGCTTTTTATTTCCTATTTTGTGGAATGTTTAATTTTTTTATTCCCATCAACAAGAGGTAGACAATAGAAACGAAATTAAAAAATTATGGAAGTAACCGGGAAGCCAATAAAAAGGCTGCTCATTATTGACGATAATGAGGCAATAGCACGAGTGGTGATGATCTATCTGAAGGGGGAATACGAATCTGTCTGGATGGAAAATCCTCTGGAAGCAATCGAATGGATCAGGAATAACCAGCTGCCGGATCTGATTTTGTCAGATATACGGATGCCGCAGATGAGGGGAGATGAGTTTTTGTTACAAATGAAAAGCGATGAAAACTATCAGCATATTCCCATCGTGATGTTATCGGGTGAAGACAGTACAACCGAACGTGAACGCTTGCTTCAGGGAGGGGCGGCCGACTATATTGTTAAGCCATTTAATCCGCTCGAATTGAAAACACGCCTTAAGCGTATCGTAGGATAATATATTTATGGATATAAAACAACACCGGAGCAGAATCTGTTCCGGTGTTGTTTTTATCTGTAAGTGCGTTTATGCTTCTTTATTCGCTACGTAGCGTGTAAATATGGCATCCGCGCAACGTTCTCCGTCGATAGCGGCAGATACGATGCCTCCCGCGAAGCCGGCTCCTTCACCACATGGATAAAGACCGTTTACAATAGGGTGGGCCAACGTTTCAGGATCGCGCGGAATGCGTACCGGAGCCGATGTGCGGCTTTCGGTGGCGATCATTAGCGCATCGTTCGTCAGGAACCCTTTTGCGGCGCGGCCGAAGGTTTTAAATCCTTCGCGCAGGCGACGGGTGATAAATTCGGGCATCCAGAAATGGAGCGGCGACGATACCAATCCCGGTGCGTACGAGCTTGCCGGCAGATCGGCCGATAATTTCTTATCGACAAAATCCTTCATGCGCTGAGCGGGCGCCGTCTGACGCGAGTTGCCATTGATGTATGTTTGATATTCGAGATCTTCCTGAAATTTCATCATACACAGATTACCATATTGTGCGTAGTCGGGCAGGTCTTCCGGACGAACCTCTACGACCATCCCCGAGTTTGCCCATTTCGAACCACGTGCTGAAGAGGACATCCCGTTTACCACAATCTGTTTCGGACCGCTGGCTGCCGGTACGATCACTCCTCCCGGACACATACAGAACGAATATACCCCACGCCCTTCTACTTGCGTTACGAAGTTGTATTCGGCTGCCGGCAGATATTCGCCACGCCCTTCGCGGTTGTGGTATTGGATCTGATCGATCAGCGGCTGAGGATGCTCCAGGCGGACGCCAACCGCAATCCCTTTGGGTTCGATGGCTACCTGCTTGTCGTTCAATAAATGATAGACGTCGCGCGCCGAATGGCCGGTTGCGAGAATTACAGGGCCTTCGAAGCGCTCGCCGTTTTCGGTGATGATCCCTTTTACCTCATTGTCTTCGATAATCAGGTCGGTCATTTTGGTCTCGAAATGAACTTCTCCTCCGGCTTGCTTGATTTGCTCGCGGATATTTTCAATTACCGCAGGCAGTTTGTCGGTACCGATGTGTGGATGGGCATCCGCAAGAATCTCCGTATTGGCGCCATGCTGACACAGCAGGTTTAGAATACGGTCGACCGATCCGCGCTTTTTACTACGCGTATATAATTTGCCATCCGAGTAAGCGCCCGCACCCCCTTCGCCGAAGCTGTAGTTCGATTCGGGGTTTACGATATGCTCACGGCTGATTTGGGCAAGGTCTTTTTTGCGGTCGCGCACATTCTTGCCGCGCTCGATGATGATTGGTTTCATCCCCAGCTCGGCCAGGCGTAACGCTGCGAAAAGACCGGCAGGACCGGCTCCCACAACAATTGCCGCCGGGGCATCGTGTACGTCTTTAAATGTAATGCGTGTAAATGCGTCGTCTTGCGGCTTCTCGTTGATATAAACCTTAACTTTCAGGTTGATCATGACATTGCGCTGACGGGCATCAATTGATTTCTTCAGGATGCGGATCCCTTTAACGGCGCGTGCGTCGAATGCATTTTGCCGGGCGAGTGCCGGAATAAGGAACTCTTCAGAAGAGGCTTCCTTGGGTGTAACACGTGCTTGTATCTCTTTAATCATAGTTGTCCATTCATTAATTTATCCGAAAAGCTGGCGAAATGCTTCGTCTACTTTGCGGACCGGAAAAATCTCAATATTGAGTTTCGAGGTATCAAATCCTTTCAGGTTAAGGTTCGGAACGATGATTTTTGAAAAACCGAGTTTCTCGGCTTCAAGAATTCGCTGTTCGATGCGGCTGATGGGGCGGATTTCGCCCGACAGGCCCACTTCACCGGCCATGCAGACATGTTGTTCGATTGCCAAATCCATATTGGAAGAGAGGATCGCGCTGATGACGGCGAGGTCCATTGCCGGGTCGTTTACTTTTAAACCTCCGGCGATATTCAAAAATACGTCTTTTTGAGCGAGCTTAAACCCTACGCGTTTTTCGAGTACGGCTAAAAGCATGTTCATACGGCGTATATCGAATCCGGTTGCCGATCGCATGGGGGTGCCGTAAGCTGCCGTGCTCACCAATGCCTGTGTTTCGATCAGAAAGGGACGTACCCCTTCGATCGCCGCAGAGATGGCGACACCGCTTAATCCCTCATGGTTCTGTGTGAGCAGCAGTTCCGACGGATTGCTCACTTCGCGCAAGCCGCTTTGTTGCATTTCATAAATGCCGAGCTCGGCGGTGCTGCCGAAACGGTTTTTTATGGAGCGCAAAATACGATACATATATTGCTGGTCGCCTTCGAACTGGAGGACGGCATCAACGATATGTTCGAGTACTTTCGGGCCGGCGATACTTCCTTCTTTATTGATATGGCCGATCAGAATTACGGGAATACCCGATTCTTTGGCAAACTTGAGGATCTGGGCCGCGCATTCGCGCACCTGACCCACGCTGCCCGCCGACGAATCAATGGCATCCGTGGCAATCGTCTGTATCGAATCGATAATCACCACGTCCGGCTGAACGTTGCGGATATGAACGAAAATTTCCTGCAATGAAGTTTCGCAAACAATGTAGCAGTCGGGGTTTTCATATCCCAACCGCTCGGCACGTAACTTTAGTTGTTTGGCACTCTCTTCGCCCGAAACATAAAGCGTACGTTTTCCGCGTAATTGTAAAACGGTTTGCAGGATGAGGGTGGATTTACCGATGCCCGGATCTCCGCCCAGCAATACCATCGAACCGGGTACAAGACCGCCACCCAGTACGCGGTTGAGCTCTTCGTTATACATGTTGATGCGCGGCTCTTCCGAAGTGAGAATCTCATGTAATTGTTGAGGCTTGCTTTTGGGCAGGGGTGAGCCTGTATAGCTTGCCTTTACGGCAGGCGTTTTGCTCACCACTTCCTCTACAAAGGTATTCCATTCGCCGCAGGCAGGACATTTGCCCTGCCACTTCGGTGATTCATTGCCGCAGTTACTGCAGAAAAATACGCTTTTTGTTTTTGCCATTATTTAATTACGTTCAGTTCTTTACCAACCTTGATAAATGCTGCGATCGCTTTGTCAAGGTGCTCTTTTTCGTGTGCCGCCGAAAGCTGTACGCGGATACGAGCTTGATCTTTAGGTACTACCGGATAGTAGAATCCTGTTACATAAATGCCTTCGCTTGCCATAAGGTTCGCAAATTCCTGCGAAAGTTTCGCATCGTACAGCATTACCGCGCAGATGGCAGACTGAGTCGGTTTGATATCGAATCCGGCTTCCATCATTTTCTCACGGAAGTATTTTACGTTTTGCTGTTGTTTGTCGTGTAGTTCGTCGCTTTCTTTTAGCATCTTGAACACTTCAAGGCTGGCGCCTACTACTGCCGGTGGAATAGAGTTAGAGAAAAGGTACGGACGAGAGCGCTGACGCAACAGGTCGATGATCTCTTTGCGTCCTGTTGTGAATCCGCCGATAGCACCGCCGAATGCTTTACCCAGTGTTCCGGTGTAGATATCGATTTTTCCGTAGATGTCGAATTGTTCGCTTACGCCGCGTCCGGTAGCTCCTACAACGCCTGCAGAGTGACATTCGTCTACCATTACGAGCGCGTCGTATTTTTCAGCCAGCTGACAGATCTGATCCATCGGAGCCACGTTGCCGTCCATTGAGAATACGCCGTCTGTTACGATGATACGGAAACGTTGTTCCTGAGCTTCCTGTAGGCATTTTTCAAGTTCCACCATGTTCGCGTTGGCGTAACGGTATCTTTTAGCCTTGCACAAACGCACACCGTCAATGATAGATGCGTGATTCAATGAGTCGGAAATGATGGCGTCCTGGTCTGTAAACAAAGGCTCGAATACACCCCCGTTAGCATCAAAACAAGCTGCGTATAAGATTGTGTCTTCTGTCTGGAAATAATCAGAGATAGCTGCTTCCAGCTGTTTGTGAATATCTTGTGTGCCACAAATAAAGCGCACAGACGACATCCCGTACCCATGGCTGTCCATTGCATCTTTTGCCGCCTTAACAACACGTGGATGATCTGATAATCCAAGGTAGTTGTTTGCACAGAAGTTTAATACCTTATTGCCATTTTCAAGTGTAATTTCGGCCGACTGTGGCGATGTGATGATTCGTTCCTTTTTATATAAGCCAGCTTCTTCAATGGCTTGTAATTCATTGGTAAGGAATTGTTTGATTTCTCCGTACATTTTTTTGTAGTTTGATGATTAATTGGGTGTATTTATCGTGAAATAAATGATAGCCGGAAAGCGGGTGTTTGTCCCCTGCTTTCAACTTTTACAAATTTCCAAATTTTTTTTAATGACAGGAAGGAATTTTGCCACAAAATACATTTTTACCTCAATCCGATATTCTATCTTTGCCCCTAAATTATAACTTTTAGAAGGATATGAAAAATGTATTGGTAATCGGATCGACCGGTCAGATCGGTTCGGAGTTGACATTAACGTTGCGTAAGCGTATTCCAAACGGAAATATTGTAGCTGGATATGTAGCAGGGGCAGAACCGAAAGGCATTCTGCTGGAAAGCGGCCCGGCTGAATTATGTGACGTGACAAATGCTGCTCAGATTGCCGAGATTGTAGATAAGTACCAGATCGATACCATTTATAACCTGGCTGCTCTTTTATCGGCGGTTGCCGAAGCTAAGCCGCTGTTGGCCTGGAATATCCAGATGAACGGTTTGTTGAATATCCTTGAAATCGCACGTGAAAAGAAGTGTGCGGTTTTCACTCCGAGCTCAATCGGGGCGTTTGGCCCGAATACTCCTCGCGACAATACACCTCAGGATACGATTCAGCGTCCGCAGACGATGTACGGTGTAACAAAAGTGTCGTGCGAATTGCTGAGCGACTATTATTTCCATAAATATGGCGTGGATACACGTTCGGTTCGCTTTCCGGGATTGATCTCTAACATGACCCTACCGGGTGGGGGAACTACCGATTATGCCGTGGATATTTATTATGCGGCTGTTGAAGGACGCGACTTTGCTTGCCCGATTCAAGCCGGTACGTTTATGGATATGATGTATATGCCGGATGCACTGAAGGCTGCAATCGAGATTATGGAGGCCGATCCTGCAAAACTGATTCATCGCAATTCATTTAATGTAACGGCGATGAGCTTCGATCCGGAGATTATCCGCAAAGAGATCCTGAAGCATGTGCCTGATTTCAAAATGCATTATGAATTCGATCCGATTCGCCAGGCGATCGCTGATTCATGGCCGAACTCAATGGACGACAGCTGTGCCCGCGCTGAATGGGGCTGGAAACCTGAATTCGATTTGTCAGCCATGACTGTGGATATGCTGGATGCATTGAATAAGAAGCTGAAAAAATAAATAGCACGATAAATAAATAAGAAAAGGTCATTGCATATTGCCCGATGGGGGTAAATGCAATGACCTTTTTTATTCAGTAGAATTGCTGATTATTCTTTCTCTTTTTTCTTGATTAAAGCGCGGCGTACTTCGATTTTCTGAATCTCAACCCCTTCCGATGGCAACCATAATTTGATGGTATGGTTTTTCCCTTTTAGCAAATGTGCGTCGAAAGTAGCTTTTACTGTATTGATTAGTTTCTGCTTGATTTCAAGTTCTTTTGCTTCCTGCAAATCGAGCCCCACAAGGATGCGTGCGTTCGACGGAAGTTTATCTTTATCCGTGCGGTAATGTACGGTAATGTTGTATTGACCTCCTGTCATTTTCGAAGCAAAAGCGTATTCCGCGTATGGCCATAGGATTTTTCCTCCGATCGCCTCTCCTTTTTTATTGTAAGAGGTAGCTTTTCCAAAGATATACTCTTTGTTTCCCTGATTCTTTTTAGTGATGTGGCGGGCGTTTTTATGAGCGGTAGCATCCATCGAGGCATGCATGTTCTCCAGTTCATGTCTGTCGTCATCGGCATATAAGAATGCAGAAACAGAGAGAAGTAACGTTGTGAAAAGAATTGACAGTTTTTTCATAAAAGATAATTGCTTAATAAAAATGTGATTTATAGATAGTGCATAATCTGACTAAGAAATGCAAAATAAGTAAGATTTTAGCTCTTATCCTATATCCGCACAATAAGCAAACATTTATTTAAGAAGTGTAACTTTCATTACAATATCTTCGTACGGACGGTCGTATCCGTTGGTGGGGATGGAAGATATCTTTTCAATCACGTCTAAACCTTCGATTACTTCGCCGAAAATGGTGTATTCGTCTTTCAGATGCAATGATCCTCCCACTTGGGTATAAGCTTCGCGTTCGGCCTGGCTGAAAGTAAGGGTGCCGGGAGTACTGCGCGTAAGTGAATCGAGCCGCTGATTGAAGGCGCGTACATGGCGGTTGTATTCGCGCGGGTCGGTTCTTCTCAATGAATCGAACAGTTGTTTTACCGGAGGGAACAGCTTGTTGCGCAATTCTTTTTTAACAGGCAGGTTTTTTACCATTTCGAGGGTATCGAGTTGGCCCGATGTGTAAGGGCGCCCTTCAACGATGAAAAACATCGACATATCCGAGTCTTTGTTGGGATTAAACTTCGTATTGCGGCGCGGACAGCCGATAGCTCCTTTCTTGGGGATGTTTTCAGAACGTAGTTCGTGCGGAATCTCCATTGTGCGATCGCCGTCGCCTACGCGTGAGCCGGGTTTTACGCCACGCGAGTCCTGTGAGCCTCCCTGTATGATGAATTGCTGGATAACGCGCCCGAATAGCGTATCGTCAAAATATCCTTTTTTCACCAGATTAAGAAAGTAATCGCGGTGGCGGGGTGTATTGTTATAGAGTTTCACTTTCATGTCTCCTTTGTTGGTGGAGATCAGTACTACATGTTCTTTTTCTTGTGCGAAAGCAGAGGTGAAGAGGCCGCACAGAAGTAGCAGTAAAAAGAATTTGGTTCTCATTTTAAATAAGTTTGGGGGCAAAGATAAATTTTTTTCATCTTACTGCAACCATTCGGCATATTCGTCCCGTCTAATAAAGTGAACGGGCTTGATAAGCGCTATAACAAATTCAAACTATATAAAATTTTAAGATTATGTTACGTGTTAAATTTCTTGTATTCAGTGTTCTGACAATGATGTATTCATTAGTGTGTGCCGCCCAAAGCGATACGGTTGTGCATCAGAATCAAATGGCGCTAAATGAAGCGTATGCAGCTGCACACGGTGCGCAGCCGCTTCCGAATAATATGGCGGTTTTTATGTCGGGGCTTGAAGATTTGCTGATTCCGATCGTAGGGATCGTTACCCCTTTTCTGATCGGATTTTTGGTGGTGTTCTTTATTCTGAAATATCAATTAAGTAAGAAGAAAGCGAAATATGCCGTTGTAGAGAAGGCTTTGGAAATGGGGAAGGATCTTCCTGCCGAATTTTTCCAGAGTCAGGAGAAAAAGCCGAAATCGCAGCTTGAAAGTGCGTTGATATTAATAGCCATCGGGGCTGGTATGTTGGTATTGGGTTTTACCACATCTCCTATATTATATGGCATAGGCGCTATCTGTATATTGATTGGAATTGCTAAATTTATCGCATGGAAAGTGGAGCAAAAGAAAGAACAATCGGCAAACGAACAAATGCATGAATAAAGCGGAAGACATAGCATGGGTATCGCAAGTTATTCTCTTCGGAAGCGAAAAGGCTTACCGGCAGCTGGTTGAAAAATACCAGTTGCCGGTAAGGCGATTTTTTCTGAGTCATACGGGTGACGAGCTGCTCAGTGATGATCTGGCGCAGGAAACGTTTATAAAAGCGTGGGTGAATATTGCTTCTTTTCAGGGATTGGCTGCCTTCTCCACCTGGCTCTATCGAATCGCTTACCGTACGCTGTGTGACTACTATCGGTCGCTTAAGCCTACCGAGGTGATTGACGAACGGAAAATAGGCGAACTGTATCAGGAGGAGCAACCCGATCTTGGCGCACGATATGATTTCCAGGAAGCTCTACAGTTGCTTAAACCCGACGAACGTAGTTGTATTCTGCTTTTCTATCAGGACGATCTGAGCATCGCTAAAATCAGTACGATTACCGGATTGCCACAGGGAACGATAAAGTCGCACTTATCAAGGGCGAAAATTAAAATGGCGAAATTTTTAAATCAACAAGGTTATGTATATGAAAAAGGATCCGGCTCTTCAGCAGTTCATGCAGACAACTCCTTGTGTAAAGCACTCTGACAAATTTACGAAAGAGGTGATGACGCAGTTACCGAAGCGCAATCCGTTACAAGGGTGGGGACTCGCGTTCTTACTGCTTTTATGGAGCGGCTTTATTACATGGGTATGGTTTTGGCATACCGATCTCGTGCGGGTACTGATGCAGACAAACTGGAGTTTGCATACGCTCCGCATAGAACCCTTTATTCCTTATATCGCATTCTTAATGGGATTGGGGTTGTTATTATGGCAAACCTGCGATTATTTTGTAAAATTATTTTCGAGGCTCAATGGCTTGAAGCATTGTGTTTTATCGGGTGATTTACAAAAACAGGAATAAAAATATTGAAAAAAAACGTAGCCAGGTATTGCAGGAATAAATAAAAGCACTACCTTTGCAACGCAATCGGGAATAACAGCGACGCTGAAACGAACGAAAGCAAAAAGGTATCGGGCG
>JAVVPN010000094.1:0-10474 GCA_036655755.1 Bacteroidales bacterium
TAGTGCAAAGTTTGCAGGCTACTGAGGGAATTGAAAAAATTGAAGTTGATCCGCAGTTGGTGCAACCCGATTATCGCGTTGTACAAGCGAATCCACACAGTAAAACACGCGCGGCTACAAAAACCGAATATGCGGTAAACGACCCTTATTTCCCCGATCAATGGCACTACCAAAACACCGGTCAGATTGCCAGCGGCGTGAAAGGGGCAGATATAAACGTAGTGGAAGCGTGGAAAAAAAGAATGGCTGCCAATACGGTAATCGTAGCGGTAATGGACCAAGGTGTCGATTATTCGCACGAAGATTTACGCGCCAATATGTGGGTGAATGAAGTTGAGGCCAACGGACAACCGGGGGTAGATGACGACGGTAACGGGTTGATCGATGATATTTATGGCTTTGACTTCGGTAACGGCTACGGACAGATTGAAAAAGGAAATCACGGTACGCACGTGGCGGGTACGGTAGCTGCCGTATCGAACAACGGGCTGGGTGTGGCCGGTGTGGCCGGTGGTGACGGATCGGGTAATGGTGCCCGTATTATGACTCTTCCTGTGTTTGGTAGTAACGATACTCGTGTGGCCAACTGTTACATATATGCCGCTGATAACGGAGCCTTGATCTCACAGAATTCGTGGGGATATAATTCTCCGGGTATGTATTCGGAAGCGTTTGCCGAAGGGATTAAATATTTCGAAAAATATGCCGGTTGCGATAATGAAGGGAATCAGCTGCCCGGAACCTTGATGAAAGGGGGAGCGGTAATCTTCGCATCGGGGAACTATGATATGGATGGCGCTTTCTTTCCAAGTAATATGGATGAGGTGATTGCCGTTTCGGCATTGGGTCCGGATAATCTGCCTGCTCCTTATACCAATTACGATAAATGGGTAGACGTTTCTTCTTATGGGGGAAATATGGATATCAAAACGGAAGCGGGTATTTTGAGTACCCTGCCGGGCAATACCTACGGATATATGGAGGGTACCTCTATGGCTTGTCCGCATGTGAGCGGTATGGCTGCATTGGCATTGGCAGAACTGGGTGGTCCTGGTTTTACAAACGCTATGTTGCGCAACTACCTTATGCTTACGACGCGCGATAATGAAAGCAATTATACGGCCAAGCACAGAGGAAAGATGGGTACGGGTATCGTCGATGCGATGCGTGCCATGACTAAAAATGACGGTGTGCCGCCATTGAAAATTGCCGATGCGCGAATTGCCGTGGTCAGCAATGAGTACGTATGCGTTGCGTTCACAGCTTCGTCTAAAACAGACGGTACAAAAGTAGAGGGTTATCGTATGACACTGACCGACTTGAATACCGGAGAGAAGAAAATGTTCAGTTTTACAGAAACCGAAGAGCCGGGATATGCGCATCAGTTTACACTTGCCGGTCTGAACGGAATCAGCGAATATAAGCTTACAGTGGTTTCTTATGATGTGTGGGGTGTTGAATCGTTGCCTACCGACGAAATGCTGTTCACCACTACGCAACGTAAAGGACAGCTTACTTACAGCGGTATGACAACGCGTCGTAAAACTGCCGACTTTGAAACAGAAAAAGAGTGGGAGTTTGAAATTACCATTTCGAATAATGCGAAACTCGACGAAGAGGGTGGCTTGTATTGGCGTGCCGACGGCTATAATGGCAACCATGGGAATGAGATGCCGATACGAAGTGCTTCAAATTCGTTGATGAACGATCAAATCACTTCGGAGCCTTTTACTCTTGCTACCAATAATTACCGTTCTACTTCATCTACCGAAAAGAACGTGTATGAGCAGGCTGGCTACATCAGCTATCTTACCAACCGCCCTACTTTATCTCCGGATGCGTTTATCGGAGAGGTAAAAGAGAATGGCATTATGAAACCTACTTCGGCTGCACAAAAATTTGTGGTACCCGAAAGTTTTGAGAAAGGCTTCTTGCTGACCCATTTCGACTTGGGTTCACGTACCGGCCAAACCTGGTTGTATGATAACGAAGTGAATGCTCCGACCGGGCTGACGTTGACATTTGAAATATATCGTGGAGGCGACTTCCCGAAAAAAGAGAATTGCATTTACCGTGGTACCGTATTGGATCAGAAGGATCAGGCACTCACTGTTTTCGCATTGCCTTATCAGCCTTATTTCTCTGCGAAAGAAACATTCTGGATCGTAGTGCATGCCGACAAGCGTTATAAATATCCGTTAGGGGTAAATAAAAATGGCGCACGTCCTGAAAATTCATATTATTCGAATGACGGCGGAAAAACCTGGACAACCTTGAGCAAGGTTTACGCCGCAACCGATCCTGTATTTACATTGGCGGCTTTGTCTGACCATTACGGACAGGAAAGCCATCTTACGCTTACTCCTGCTTCGGGATATCTGGGTAAAGGTGAAAGTGCCAAGGTGAAAGCCAAAGTTAATTTCGATCGTATCACGGAAGGAAAAGATACGACGATGGTGGTATTCTACTCCGACGGAGCGATTGCAGACAATCGTCAGTTCCTTACTTCGATCGTAACGCTTACGCGTAATGATATTGAATTGACATTCAGTGAAGAATGTTATGAAAACGGAATGGTTTCGCTAGGCGATGCCGTAACGAAGAAAGTGGTGGTGCGCAATGCCGGAATGGGACAGATGCCGGTAGAGTCGATCACGTTGAGTAATCCGACCGATTTCCGATTGATTACTCCAAAACCGGCTCTGATTGTTCCGGGCGATTCGGTTGAGCTCGAAATTGAGTTTAAACCAAGCACGCTAGGGCCGAAAAATACCCGTTTGGTGATTGCCGGTCGCGGTAAAGAGGTGACAGGATTGTTGATTGGTACTTGTGTTGAAGCTCCTGTGGCTCAAATCACGCCAGAAAGTCTATCCTTGAATGTTTTTGGAAATGTCGGGCAATCTGCTTCGTTTACGATTCGGAATAATTCGAACTATTCGTTGAGATATGAAATACCGCAGTTCCTTAAATCGGAAACGGTTGCCAAATCAAACAGTGCGCAAGAGAAACCGTCGATTGAAAGAACCGATACAACTGATTTATACGGTGGGTACACATGGGTAGACAGTCATATGGGCAAAGCCTATAAAGGTTCGCCATGGGTAGAGATTTCTGAAACGGGAATTGAGTTGACCAATCTTTGCGATGGGGTGAAAAAATTCCATAAAGTGAAACTGCCGTTCGCTTTCCGCTATTACGATCGTGTATTGCGTGATATCTATGTGGGTATTCACGGTATGTTGCGTTGTGATACGACAAACCATACGTTGAACGTACCGGCTGAATTGCCGAGTGTATCGGAAGATCCTGAAACGCCGGAGGCCTTCAACGGAATTATCTCGCCGTTTTGGATTATGGATGGTACGACAGGGCATTACCCGAACACTCGTTTCTACTACCAAGTGTTCGACAACTGTGTTGTGTTCCAATTTACCGGTACAATCGCATGGATGTCTGATCAAACGCCGGCCAACTATCAGGTGGCCCTTTATACAGACGGATCGTTCGAGTATCGCTTTAAACAGGTATTCGGATTTGAAGGTACACTGGCTAACAGCTTCTTGGTGGGCTGGAGTAGCCCGGATGGAAAAGATGGAAAATCAATTCATTATTTCTCAAGAACGTTGTTGAATGAGTTTAATGATAAAGAGAGTGGTGAATATTGCATCAAAGTAAATCCGCCGGTATTTAACCCGTTCAGTGCAGAGAAAACAGGGAAGTATCAAGGGGTGATTGCGCCGATGTCTTCATTGGAAGTGCCGTTTGCAGTTAATCCGAAAGATCTTCCGGTAGGGGTATCGACCTATTCGATTCAGGTGAATACCAACGATCCGGCCAACAAGCTGGTGCAGGTTCCGGTTAAGTTTACCAAAACAGACGATCTGACCGTTGAATTCCTCAATGAAAAAGAGCATCTAGGCGAAATCATTAATATCGGTGCTCCGATTGAACGTGAAATCGGATTATACAATACATCCAAAACCGATGGCAAAGTGCTCCTTACATTGTCGAACAATACGAACATCTCATTCGCCAATAACGAGCAGCGTATGTTGGTTGATTTGTTGCCGAACCGTATGAAAACGGTAAAATTGTTTGTAGAAGGAAGCGTTGATGCTTTGATTTATGCAACCGACGAATCGGGTCAGGTAAGATTCGATACATTGAGCGTTTCGGCAGAAGGGCTGAAATATTACAACATCAATGCGTCTATTCTTGATAAGAAAGAATTGGTGTATACGATGGAGGCCGGAAGTTCAACCTCTCAAATCGTAAAGGTTACTGCCGACGATAAGTCGTATCAGTCGAAACTTTTCGTTCCGGGATTCATGAAAGTGAAAAAGGTAGAAACGAAAGGAAAAGCGAAGTCTAAATCGAAAGCCCGTGCCAACACCCAGTCTGAACTGGATGTAAACGGATATCGCTGGATGGTATCGAGCGATCCGGGTGCGCCTCAGTTTATCTGGAACGATATCAGCAAAACAGGAACCCGTTTGGAATATGATGAGGAAATGAACTACGACGGTCATGCGTTGCCGTTTACCTTCCCATTCTATGAGAATCGTTTCGATCGCTTGTATATTTCGCCGAACGGCCGTATTTCACCAACCTTGTTGGGTTGGGACGTAATGTGGGAGTTTGTTCCGCCATTGCGTTTACCGGACAATACGGTGAAAGTTCCGCTTATTTCGGCGATGTGGGCACGTCAGTGGTACTTATCCGAAAATAAAGAAGCGGGTATCTTCTATGAGATTCATGAAGATAAGATGATCGTGCAGTATCATCAGTTCCAGTATGACTGGGTGGTGACCAACGGTTTCTGCTCTTATCAGATTATTCTTTACAAAGACGGAACCATTCAGTTCGTTTACCTCGATATCGATAATTGCGACTTGAAAGATCAGATCACCATCGGTCTGCAAGGAAAAGCTGAATCGATTGAACAGGGATATACCTATACATTGACCGGATCGACAGCGGTAAAAAGCCGTACTACGATTACCGCTAAACCGATGTACGGACCGTTTACCGTTGAAGCCGGCGAAACGATTGAGCTGGAACTTGAAGTGGATAACTATGGTTTCAAAAATGGCGAGTATAAAGACAAAGTGATTTTCGTAAGCGAAAACAATCAGCTTCTTGATGAACTGCCAGTAACGCTTCATGTAAGCAGTAATGCGCAAATCGGATTCCGCGAACAAGAGGTTGATTTCGGAACTACTATTACGGGAGATGAGATCAAACCGCGCATCTTCACCCTTGTAAATAAAGGAAACGAAGATTTGCAGATCAACAGCTTCTCTTTTGAAGGAGCCGACGCCGACCTGTTTAGTGTGAAAAAGATTGTGACCTATATCGAAATGGGCTTGATCCAGGAGCGTTACGAAGAGATTACCTATCCTTTCTCGCTCAATGCTTTCGGTACTGAAACGTTTGCGTTGTTTGCCGAACCGAAAAACGAAACCAGAGCATGCGTTGCATCTTTGGTTTGCGAAAGTTCTTCCAATACAGCTACGCTTGCCGTTAAATTGTCATCACTCAAACCGGCATTGGTTAGTGTTGAATCGATAGTTGGTAATAACAGCATCGATATCGATATGAGTGGTAAAACGGCACTCTATGCAGAAGAGTTCCGCATCAACTATAAAGAGGGTGTCAATGCAATGGATCTTGACTGGGAGATGAAAGTAGCGCACGATCCGCTTCCTATTCCTGCCAAAGCAAAAGCTACGCCACGCGTCAATAACTACGGGCCGTTTGAGCCGGTAGCCATTAAAACCACCCCGGTTCCGGCTGCTCAGGTACAAGCGGTTAAACCGATGGCAATGTCATCGCAGGCGGCCGAACCGTTCGGCTCGATTTCTGTAATCGGCAATACGCCACCGTCGGTATTGATGGGTACCCAAAGTTTGGGTGAACATTACGGAATGTCTTGTTTTGTGCGTATGTCTACCGGCGATCACGGATTCCTGATGTCGCATCTGCGCTTATGGACCAATACGATCGGGCGCGATACCAGCTCGGTAACCATTCGTATTTATAATGATTGTCCCGAGCCGACGCGCGAACATTTGATCTACGAGAAAGAGCATTGGTTGAAAATGAATGTGGAAGTTGTCGGCGATCTGATCGTGCCGCTCGAAAAAAGCCTTGCGTTTGCTCCGAAACAGGATTTCTGGGTTGAGGTGTACTACGGGGTGAAACTGAAAATGCCGATGGCGGTTGCTAACCTTCCGACCGGTGTAGAAGATGATCGCAACTATTACCGCTTATATAATGCGCAGACCGAAACATGGGGCGACTTCAAGTCGTATCCGGCTTATTTCGCAATTTGGGCGGTACAGGAATCCTATTCTGATTTGACAAAATGGATTACTCCTTCGATCGAAAAGAATAGTATCGCACCGAGTGAAATCGTAAACGGGAAGTTCGGTATTAATCCGCTTCATTTACCGATCGGGCAAATGCAGTTAGAGCTGACAGCGAAGACCAATGAGTATTCTCATATCACTCCGCTACGTATCAACGCGCACAAATTCACAGAACCGGAATGGGTGGAATTCCCCGACAAACCGGTAATCGTGAAAGAGGGTGATACGGTAAGATTTACTGTCAAAGCAGTTGATCCGGATAACCTGCCGATCACGTATCGTTTGCAGAGTGCTGTAGAAGGGGTGACATTACGTCCGGCAGCCGACGGTTCGCTCGAGGTGGAATATGCGGCTCCTTATACAGCATCGCACGTATCCAACCTCAATATTGAGGCCCGCACCGAAAAAGGATTGTCGGTACGTCGTATCTCATTGGCTAATATCAATGTAAACCGTTCGCCGGTAGCGATGAATGTGAAGCCGATTACGCTCAATATCAATGCCGGTCCGATTACGTTGCCAACTTATTACTTCTTTGTCGATCCCGATAATGAAGGATTGAAATATGGTGCATCTACCTCTTCGGGTGGTGTAGGATTGCAATTGAATGAAAACGGATTCATTTTCACTCCGCTTTATGAAGATGTGGTGGATGTTAATCTGAGTGCTACCGACGGCGAATTTACCGTAAACTGCCGCTTCATCATCAATGTGGTGCGTCCGCTTAACAATCCGCCGTTGCAAATTAAGAAGTTCACGAACATCGGTATGCCTACCGGTACGGGTGTCGAATACGATCTGTCCGATTATTTTATTGATCAGGATGGCGATTCGCTGATATTCGAAGCATGGGCGATGGATACCACAGTAGCCAAAGCGAGCGTAACAGACCATATTCTGAATGTGGTGACGACAGCTCCGGGTATCACCGCGATCGGTATTAAAGTGAAAGATAGCAACAATGCCGAAACGCTGGCTTCTTTTGCTATTCAGGCGGTTGGTAAAATCAAGGAGGAAGAGGTTCCTGAATCTTCATCGGTAGTGGTTGCTCCTAATCCGGCATATATTGAAAGTAAAATCACTTTCAAAAATATTCAGGAAACAGGAGATAAACAGGCTGAAGTTTTCTGTGAGGTACGTGATCCTTCCGGAAAAATGATGACCAAACTCCGGATGGAAAATGAAGATACACATACCCTTTCGGCTGTGATTTCTGTTGCGGACTTTGTGCCGGGCGTTTATTTCGTTTCGATTCTGCAAGACAACAAAGTGGTTTCGACTGAGAAGTTAATCGTAAAAGAATAAATATCATTTCAGCAGATTCCGGCTTCAAGGTCGGGATCTGCTGATTTTTTCTTGAATCACTATTATCAACCATTAAAATTTACGTGTAATGAGAAAGTGTTTTACTTTTTTCGTCGCTTTGCTTTTAAGTCTGACAGTGCAGACCATGGCAAAAGGGGTGAGTCTGACCGTAGAGGTCGGAGCTGAAAAATCATTGGCAGATTGTTTGAACGACTACAAAACCAATGAAATACCGGGATTCAGTTATGCCGGAATTGAGGAGCTGATCATAAAAGGTGATCTGCAAGCAGCCGATTTTAAGCTGTTTCTGCGTATGTATGGTATTGAAAAGATTGATTTGAAGCAGACTCCCGTTACGGCTTTGCCTCCGTTTGCATTTAGCGAAATATCGGGCCAAACGGTAAGCGGAATATCCACTTTGAAGGAGGTCGTTTTACCTCCCTCCCTTACGTTGATCGACTCATACGCATTCTCCGGATGCGAAAACTTGGAGAAAGTCAATCTTGAAGAACTCGAAAAGCTCGAAACCCTATCGGGTGAAGCGCTTTTCGGTACCGCTATGACCGAATTTCATTTCGGAAAATCATTAAGATCAATCGCCGCCGCCGCATTAGGGAATAACCTGAAGCTGACTACGGTGACCGTTGATCCGGCCAACCCCCATCTTCAGGCGGTTGATAATGCTATTTATCAACAAAGCAACCAATCGCTGATATTCTATCCATTTGCGTGTGCCCAAAAGAAGCTCACCGTAAAGGCGGGTACTAAATCAATTGGCGAAGAGGTGTTCCGCCGTCAGGCATATATCGAAGAGATTGTATTGCCCGAAGGATTTGAAAAACTCGACGTTCACGCGTTTCCGGAGTGTGTAAACTTGCGTAAAATCAATTTGCCGGAGAGTATGACTACGTTGGGCGAAGGTTGTTTGGGACAGACAGGAATCGAAACAATTGTTATTCCCACCGGAATCAACTTGCTCAATCCGGGTATTTTCCAGGGGTGTAAGAACTTGAAATCGGTAATGGTCAATGGTGCTGTAACCGAAATTCAGATGCGTGCTTTTTCAGATTGCCTTTCGCTCGAAGAGATTGCATTTACCGATCTGTCTGCTTTGAAGCTATTGGATCTGTATGCATTTAGCGACTGTCCGAAACTCAAATCGATCGATTTGAGCAAAGCCAAGATTACTGAGTTGCCGTTAAAATGCTTTCAGAATGCGGCATCGATGACCTCTATTAAACTACCCGAAACGATAACTTCTCTTGGAAACTATGTATTCGACGGTTGCGAGCAACTTAACCTGACTGCTTTTCCAACAGCGTTGACGACAATCGGGGATTTTGCGTTTCGTAATTGTAAAGCGCTTACCCGTATTGAAATCGGCGTGAATATCGAAGCGATCGGATCGGGTGCATTCAGCAACTGTATCGGAGTGACCGATCTGATTGTTGAAGAGAATAACTATTTTGTAAAATCGGACGAAGGTTTCTTGATCAACAGTGATGGGAACCGTTTGATTTTTGCTCCTGCAAACTCTGCTACGGGTGCGTTGGTAGTGATGGATGGTATCGATACGATCGATGATTATGCTTTTTCGGGAAATCATAACCTGACCAAAGTGACACTTCCTTCCGATATGTTGAAAATCGGAGAAGCTGCTTTTGCCGGATGTAATAAGTTGCAGAGTCTCGATCTATCACGTTGTTCAAAACTGACCACCTTCGGTAAAGAAGCATTTAAAGATTGTGTTGGGCTGAAGGAGATTAAATGGCCGGCCGATAAAGCCACCGCTTCTTTGACCTTCAACCAGGGTGTCTTCCAGAATTGTACGGCGCTTACCGAAGTGCGTTTGCCAAAACAAACCCAAACCGTTTATACCTCTTTGTTTGAAGGATGCGTAAGCCTGCAGAAAGCAGATCTAACCGGCGCGACCAATCTCAAAATATTAAACAATATGTTTATTGATTGCGCGGCGCTTACTACCGTGCTTTTGCCTACTGAGGGAGTACTCTCTTCGTTTGGGGCATCTGCGTTTAAAGGTTGTTCTTCTTTAAAATCAATCGTAATTCCGGCAAGTGTGAAATCGGCAGGTGCTGTTACGGGACAGATGTTTGAAAATTCGGCCATCGAGTCGGTAATCGCGGCCGATGGGCATACCGCTTATAAAACGATCGACGGAGTCCTTTATTCGGCCGATGGTAAAACGCTCTACGTTTATCCTCGTGCCAAGTTGGGCGACGTGATCATCCCCGATTATGTGGAGGCTATCTACGGCAAAGCGTTCTACGGAGTGGATGATATTACCAAAATCACCTTATCGCCAAATCTGAAACCGTTCGCTTACAACTGTGTGAAAGGTGCGTTTATCAAGATGCATAACTTGCGCGAGATTGCGCTACCTGAAAATACCTTAAACTATTCGGTTGAAAACGGGGTGCTTTATACCAAGGATTTTAAAACCCTTTGTTTGTATCCGGCAGCCAAGAGCGATCCATTTGCGCTTAACCCGGCAGTAGAGAATCTCGAAAATGAAGCGATTGCAGACAATCCGTATCTGACCGATGTGGTGGTAAATGCACCGTTGCTGAAATTCCTAAGCTACGCGTTTTACAATTGTCCAAACCTCACCTCTCTCGATTTGCCGCAAACGGTAACCATGATGACCTATGCTGTAAAAGAGTGTGCGCAACTCGAAAAAGTGATTGTGCGAGCCATCACTCCTCCTTCGGCAACGAAAAGTACGTTCCTGAATTGTCATCCCGACCTGCAGGTGTTTGTGCCGAAAGCGGCATTGTCTG
>JAVVPN010000095.1:0-10222 GCA_036655755.1 Bacteroidales bacterium
CACCATCCAGGTGAAAATGTAGGTATTGGTAAAGACCACACTTTGTTCGCTCTTATCGACGGAACAGTGTCTTTCCGTAAAAAAGCGGACAACCGTTCTTACATTTCTGTAGAACCTCTTAACTAATTCTGTCAGCGTTTAACCCGCGATAAGAAAAGAGATTAGACTCCCGATTTTTACTCATGTAGAAATCGGGAGTTTCTATTTTTATGTATCTTTGTCAGGTATATTAAGAATGAATTATAAAGACAAGGCACACGCTACTTTGAGGGGGTAGTGCCGGTTATAGACTTATATAGATTATGCTAACGCTGAACGTAATTAAGGAAAACCCGGAAGAAGTAATCGCCCGGTTGGCCAAAAAACATTTCGATGGTCGTGAACCCATTGAAAAAATCATCGAGCTTGATAAAACACGCCGTGCTGCGCAGGCTGAAGTTGATAAAAATCTTGCTGAAGTAAACTCTTTGTCGAAATCGGTAGGAATGCTGATGAAAGATGGCAAAAAAGAGGAAGCCGAAGGGGTGAAAGCTCGTGTTGCCGAACTGAAAGAACAGAATAAAAAAGATGAAGCGATCATGAAGGATGCGGAAGCAGCCATGACGCAGATTCTGTATACAATTCCGAATCTACCGCATGAAAGCGTGCCGGAAGGTCGCGTAGCGGAAGATAACGTGATTGAACGTACGGGTGGCCCGATGCCTCACTTGATGGCGGACGCGCTTCCTCACTGGGAGATCGCTAAGAAATTCGACTTGATCGATTTCGAATTGGGTGTGAAGATTACGGGTGCAGGATTCCCGGTATACAAAGGAAAAGGGGCTCGTTTGCAACGTGCTTTGATCAACTTCTTCCTGGATAATGCCCGCGAAGCAGGTTATCTTGAAGTACAGCCGCCGTATGTGGTGAACGAGGCTTCAGGTTACGGTACGGGACAGTTGCCCGACAAAGAGGGACAGATGTACCATTGTACCGAAGATAACTTGTATTTGATTCCGACAGCAGAGGTACCTGTTACAAACATCTACCGCGACGTGATTCTGACGGAAAAAGAACTTCCGATTAAAAATACGGCTTATTCGGCTTGTTTCCGTCGTGAAGCAGGTTCTTATGGAAAAGACGTACGCGGATTGAACCGTTTGCATCAGTTCGACAAAGTAGAGATCGTACGCATCGCCAATCCGAAAGATTCTTACAAAGATCTTGACGAAATGGTAAATTATGTACAGACTTTGGTTGAAAAACTGGAATTGCCTTGGCGCATTCTTCGCCTTTGCGGAGGTGATATGAGCTTTACGTCGGCGCTTACTTTCGACTTCGAAGTATTCTCGGCTGCTCAGAAACGCTGGTTGGAGGTTTCTTCTGTATCAAACTTCGAAAGCTATCAGGCAAACCGTCTGAAATGTCGTTTCCGTGGCGAAGACAAGAAAACACAGTTGGCGCATACGTTGAACGGCTCTGCGCTTGCATTGCCTCGTATCGTAGCTGCGTTGCTTGAAAACCACCAACAGGAAGACGGCCGTGTGAAAATTCCGGCTGCGTTGGTGCCATACACCGGTTTCGAATATATCGACTAATCCGATCGCATATAATAACAGAAAATGCCCGCTCCGTATTTTACAGAGCGGGCATTTTTGTCTTTTACAATAAGATATGCCGTTGGGGAGATTACAAAATCAGTTCGCCGATTCCCTGACGCACGATCACCGGCTCTTCACCGGTCAGGTCAACCACGGTGGTAGGTTCGTTATTTCCGTAACCGCCGTCGATTACCGCTTCTACCTGATGCTGGTATTTCTCAAATATCAGCTCCGGATCGGTAATGTATTCGATCACTTCGTCGTCGTCTTTTATGGAAGCGGTCAGAATGGGGTTTTCAAGCCCTTTCACCAACGCACGGATGATATTGTTGTCGGGCACACGGATGCCCACGGTTTTACGCATCTTATAAATTTTAGGCAACCGGTTGCTGGCTTCGAGGATAAAGGTGAAGGGCCCGGGAAGGTTCTTTTTGAGAATCTTAAACTGATTATTGCTTACGTGCGCGTATTCGCTGATATTGCTCAGATCGTAACAAATAATAGAAAGCAACGCTTTCTGCGCCTCAACGCCACGGTATTTATAGATCTTCTCCACCCCGCGTACATTCAGGGCATCGCATCCCATCGCATAAACCGAATCGGTAGGATAAATCAATATGCCACCCTCTTTCAACAGCTTCACAGCCTTATCAACCTCTTTTTCATTGGGGTTTTCCGGATAAATCTTAATAAACATTTTCTCAAGTGTTTGATTATTCTACATGCTTTCCTAACAATAAGAAAGAATGCTTTGTTTTACAAACATACATAAATTTAACCAACCTAAAATAAACCTTCCTTCTTATTGTTTCATATTTTGAATTTCGCCACTAATCAACAACAGGGATAGCTCAGATACCTTCGCCTGGAAAATAGCAGTCAGCTTCCGATTGACCGCATCCATATAACTGCGCTGAAACTCGCGGAATTCGATGCCCGACAAAGAGCCGATTTTATATTTCTGCAGGGCTGCCCCTAGGTTATCGTATGCCACTTGCGCACTTTCGGCCTCGAATCCGACGATATGCAGGTTATTGGTGTAGGTATTGTAGAGTTGTGCCAAATCGCCCATCAATTGCTGACGCACATCCTGATAAGAGAGTTCGCTATTGCGCTGGTCAATCTTCGCATTACGGATTTTGCGGGTAGTTTCCAAGCGGTTGAAAAGGGGCACTTTGACCGAGAATCCCCAATACGGGCCGTGATACTGATTGAGCGAAGTGACAGAGGCCGGACTTTCGGTGCGCGAATAATTATATCCGGTATTCAGATTAAGCGTGGGAAAGAGTGCGCTTCGGGCCATTTTCAGATCGAGGGCAGAGAGGCGTTGCTCTTTACGGGCTATCTGCAATGCTGTATTGTGCTCGAGGGTGCCTGTTTCCAACGTTTCGAACCGAAGGGGAGTCTGAAGCCGGATTGAATCTTTCACATACCCGGTTTGTTGCAGATCGCCGCTCATGGCCAGGTTAAGCGCGATGTATGCACTTTTCAGATACTCTTTCTGCCGCATATAGCCGGAGCTGTCGGCATTGAGATCAATTTTAGCTTGTTGCATTTCGAGCCCCGACAATACACCTAAGCGGTATTTATCGCGCGCCTCGTTAAAACGGTCGTTCGACAACTCCAGACTATGCATCGTAGCTTCGAGCTTGCTTTGCTCTACGATTACCTGATAATAGAGCTCGCTCACCGATACGATCAGGTTCTCGATAGACATACGTGTATTCAGCTCGCCGATCCGAAGCATCTCCTTATAACGGCTATGATCGGTAAACATGGCAAGCCCGTCAAAGAGGGTCCAGTTTAATTCCACTCCCGCCGAATAAAGATCGGAGGTCGCGGCTTTATCGGTACGTAGCCCGGCGGCCTCGGTTTCGGTCTGATATACGTTCTGATTCTGTCGGCCGGTAGCATTGAGCGTCGGCATGAACTGGGAATAGTTTACGTTATTAGCTGCCTGATCCTGTCGGTTTCGAATAATTTTAATTGAATAATTCTTATCGAGGGCCTGTATAAGGCATTCTTGCAGGGATAATATCTGCTCACTCTTCGCGATCAGAAAAAACGATAAAAATAAAAGAGATAAGTATGATCGTTTCATTTATATATTCTATTTTTTATATCAAAGTACGGATTCGTCATTTATATAGCATGGCGATTCCGTACTGAGTTATGCTTCCGGGTGTTTCTTTATTTGGTTGGAGGATAAAAACGAATAAATGGCCGGTACTACGTATAACGACAAAAAAGTAGCACACGTCATTCCGCCCACTACGGCAATCCCCATTGCCACGCGGCTTTCAGCTCCCGCTCCGGTAGCATACGCCATCGGCAGAATACCCAGGATCGTAGAGAGGCTGGTCATCAGGATGGGACGAAAACGGGATACCGAGGCGTCCTGAATGGCATCCATCAATGTCAATCCTTCTTGCTTGCGCTGGTTGGCAAACTCAACGATCAGGATTCCGTTTTTGGCCACCAGTCCGATCAACATGATGATTCCGATCTGACTGAAGATATTCATGGTCTGGTCGTAAGCCCACATGGCCGCCATCGCGCCGATCAAAGCCAACGGCACGGTAAACATCACGATCAGCGGATCGCGGAAACTCTCAAACTGCGCTGCCAATACGAGGTAGATAAATATCAGCGCCAATAGAAAGGCAAAAAGCAAACTGGAGGAGCTCTCCACGAAATCTTTCGAACTGCCGCTCAGCGTTGTTTTAAAGTTATCGTCGAGTACATTGCCCGCAATACGGTCCATCTCGTCCAATCCCTGCGACAACGTTTTCTTTTTGGCCAGTCCTGCCGATACGGTAGCGGCCACAAACCGGTCGTAGCGGAAAAGTTGCGGCGGCGTGGCACTCTCGGTAGTATAAATCAGATTGTCGAGATGAATCAGCTTACCTTCGTTGTTGCGAACATAAATCTCTTTCAAATCTTCGGGCTTATTGCGGTTCGTCTTATCCAACTGGCTCAGAATCTGATATTGCTTCCCGTTCAGAATATAATACCCCACCCGTTGTTCGCTCATGGAGAGCATCAGCGTCTGTGCGATATTCTGCATCGATACCCCCATCACCGCGGCTTTATCACGGTCAATATGGATGGAAAGTTCAGGCTTGGTAAATTTCAGATTCACATCGGCCACCGAAAAAACGGGGCTTCGATTTACAGAATCCATAAAGGCCGGCAGTATCTGCTTCAGGCTCTCCAGGTTTTTGGCCTGAATAACATATTGTACCGGCAATCCGCCCCGGCGACCGCCAAACGTTTGCTGCTGCGACACCATGCTGCGCGCACCGGTAAACCGACGCACCTCTTTTGCCAGTTCGTCGGCAAGCTCCTGCTGTGATTCCTCACGCGCATCCACCGGTTTGAGCCAGATATTCAGATTGGCACGATTGGTAGAACCACGCCCTACCATTTCGACGGTGCTCTCGCGTCCCGGTAGCTCTTGTGCGATATAGTCGGCCAGTTCGCGCGTATAGCGCTCCATATATTCAAACGACGCACCTTCGGGCGCCGTAGCGTTTACAGAAATATTCGAACGGTCTTCGAGCGGTGCCATCTCCGACGGTATCACTTTGAGCAGATACCAGATAAAACCAAACGAGAACATCACGATAATGACAGCCATCCAGCGATGACGCATAAAAGCGTGGAGCGAACGGCGATAACAATTGGTCATGCCATCGAAGAATGGCTCCGTTTTGCGGTAAAACCAGTTGTCGGTAGCATTGCGGGTAAGAAGTTTGGTTGAGATCATCGGCGTGAACGTAAGCGCCACAAACGAAGATATGCATACCGCCCCTGCGATCACGACACTGAATTCGCGAAACAAACGGCCGGTAGTTCCCTCTAGGAAAACGATCGGCACAAATACGGCAACCAACGAAATCGTAGTGGCTATCACCGCAAATACGATCTCATCAGAGCCCTTGATACCCGCTTCGAGGGGCGACATCCCTTTTTCGATTTTCGAATAAATATTCTCCATCACCACGATGGCATCATCTACCACCAATCCGATAGCGAGTACGATTGCCAGAAGCGTGAGGATATTGATTGAAAATCCGGCGATGTACATGATGAAGAACGAGGCTATCAACGAAATCGGAATAGCCAGTACAGGAATAAGCGTGGTACGCCAGTTGCGCAAAAACAGAAAAATAATCAGAATAACCAATACGAAGGCTACCAGAATGGTTTCTTTTACCTCGCCGATTGAGTTGCGGATAAACACAGTGTTATCATACGCTACGTTTGCCTTTACATCTTCGGGCAAATCCTTCTCGAGATCTTTCATCACATCGTATGCCTGATCAACAATGTCAATGTAATTTGCCCCGGGTTGCGGAATAATGGCACAGATCACCATCGGCACACCGTTGCGTTTCAGGATGGAGCGTGTATCTTCGGCATCCACTTCGGCGGCTCCGATATCCCTGAAACGCACTACCCGTTCGCCCGAACGACGAATCACCAGATTATTGAAGTCGTCGATCGACATCAGACGTCCCAGGGTACGAATGGTCAGTTCGGTATTATCTCCCTCGATTCGACCCGAAGGCAACTCGACATTCTCTGCCGACACAGCGTTCTGCACATCCATCGGCGTTACGCCGTAAGCCGCCAATGCTGCCGGATTCATGCGCAAACGTACGGAATAGCGCTTCTCACCCCATATCTGCACGTTACTTACATTAGGAATGGTCTGCAAACGCTCTTTATAATATTGCTCGGCATACATGCTCAAGTCAATCAGCGAACGGCGCTCACTCTGCAGCGAAACTCCGAATATAGGCGTAGCATCGGCATCCGCTTTCGATACGGTAGGGGCATCTACATCCTTGGGCAAGCGACGCATCGCACCCGATACTTTATCACGCACATCATTCGCCGCCGTTTCAAGATCCACTTCCAATTGAAACTCTACCGTTATGTCGCTTCGTCCGTCACGACTCTGGCTGGTCAATGACCGGATACCCGGTATGCCGTTGATCGCCGCCTCGAGCGGTTCTGTTATCTGGGTCTCTATTACATCGGCATTCGCACCCGGAAAAGAGGTCTGCACCGATATCACGGGTGGATCGACACTCGGATAATCGCGCACCCCGAGATAAAAGAATCCGATGCCGCCCAGAATCATCAATACCAGACTTAATACGGTGGCCAATACGGGCCGCTTTATACTTGTTGTTGAAATACTCATAAATATCGTCCGGTTCTCAAAGTTTCACATTCACACCAATACCCTCACGCAACTGCATCAAACCGCCGGTAAGCACGGTATCACCCTGCACCACACCCGATACGACATATACCTGTTTATTGTCGCGTCCTTCCGTTTCAACGCGAACGCTCTGCGCCCGGCCGTTGCGGCTGAGCCAAATACGCTTGCCCTCGAGTTCGGGCACGATCGCTTCAGACGGTATGGGAATATAGGTCTGTCTTTCGCCTAGGCTCACATTACCATTGGCAAACATACCGGGTAGCAATACTCCCTTGCGGTTGTCAAAACGGGCCCGGAGCAAAATGGCACGGGTATTTACATCGACCTGCGGATCGACGGCATACACCTGTGCAGGATAAAGTTCATCCCTGCCGGTTACACGAAAGGCAACCTTACTGCCTTGCAACGACCTTGCGGCATATCGCTCGGGGATGGTAAATTCAAATTTCAATATATGGGTATCTACGATCCGTGCGATGCGCGAGCTGGGCTGCACATAGCTCCCCTCACTCACATAGCGGAATCCCATCGTTCCGTCAAACGGAGCGCGGATCTCGGTGCGGCTTATCTTCACTTTCAATAAGGCGATATCCGCTTCCAGTACATTATAGTCGGTCTGTAACTGGTCGAACTCTTCGCGGCTGATCGATTCGCGCTGCAATAAGATGCGTTGACGCTCCAGCTTTTCCGTAAGCAGTTTCTTCTGAAATTCGGCACGACTCAATTGCGCCTGCAAATCAGAATCGTCCACTTTTAAAAGCAGATCACCCTTGCGTACTTTACTGCCCTCTTCGAAACAGATATTAACTACTTTTCCGGTTATCTCTGCTACCAGATCCACCTCTTCGTTGGCTAGCAGCGTTCCCATGGCACTTACCCCCTCTGCGTTGGCAGCCTCAACGGCAATCATACCGCTAACAGGAAGTTTGGAGGAGCCCTTCTTTTCGACTGTCGCCGGGACAGCGTCGGTTTTCGCCGGACCTTTGGAGGCGAACCGGAAAATCAAAAAAACAGTGATTGCCAAAACCGGCAGGCTCAGATAGAAAAAACGCTTATTAAATTTAATTGCGGACATATTAACTTTAAAAAAATTACTAAAAATAAAAGCCGATTAAAATTAGACCATTATCACCCAAATGGTTTAATCGTAATCGACACATTATTTAATTTTAACAAACATAAAAAAACCCGCAATCGATGTGATTGCGGGTTTTTATTCGTATCAAAAGTTAACGTTATTCAGCAGTTTCTTCTTTCTTACAATCGCTCCAGTCTGTAGAAGCCATACGTTTGTAAGTTTTATAACGGTATTTCGCGTTTTCTTCAGCTGCTTTAAACAATTCGCCAGCTTCCTGAGGGAATGTTTTCAACAATGAAGTATAACGAGCCTCACCCATTAGGAAGTCCTGGAATTTATCCCACTGCGGTTCTTTCGAATCGAGTGTGAACGGATTTTCACCTTTTTCTTCCAATTCAGGGTTGAAGCGCCACAAGTGCCAGTAACCACATTCAACCGCACGCTTCATTTCGTCCTGTGCTTTACCCATACCCAATTTCGGATAGTGAGAGATACATGGAGAATAAGCGATGATCAAAGATGGTCCGTCATAAGCTTCCGCTTCGCGAATCGCTTTCAACGTCTGCGCCTGGTTAGCTCCCATCGCGATCTGAGCAACATAAACGTAACCGTAAGTTGTTGCGATCATACCAAGGTCTTTTTTACGAACGCGTTTACCTGAAGCGGCAAATTTAGCAACCGCACCTACCGGAGTAGATTTAGAAGACTGACCACCTGTATTTGAATAGATTTCGGTATCTACTACCAGGATATTCACGTTTTTACCCGATGCGATTACATGGTCAAGACCGCCGTAACCGATATCGTATGCCCAACCGTCACCACCGATGATCCACTGTGATTTCTTGATCAGGTATTGTTTCAATTTCAGGATCTGTTTGCAAGGTTCGCAACCGCAAGCCTCCAAAGCAGGAATCAAACGGGCTGTCAACTCAATTGTTGCATCCGCATTGTTCTGGTTTTCGATCCATTCGGCAAACATCGCTTTCAATTCGTCTGTACAGCATTCCATTGCAGAAGCTTCGTTCATCAGACGTTCGATGCGAGCACGCATTTTCTCAACAGCAAGGCTCATACCCAAACCAAACTCAGCATTGTCTTCGAACAATGAGTTTGCCCAAGCCGGACCATGACCGTTTTCATTTTTAGTATAAGGAGTTGAAGGAGCCGAACCAGAATAGATAGATGTACAACCTGTAGCGTTTGCAATCATCTGACGGTCGCCGAACAACTGAGAAATCAATTTGATGTATGGAGTTTCACCACAACCGGCACAAGCACCAGAGAACTCAAACAACGGAGTTGCGAACTGTGAGTTTTTCACATTCGACTGGATATCTACCAATTTCTGTTTGCTCTTCACATCTTTCACCATGTAAGCAAAGTTCACAGCCTGATCTTCCTGCGAAGCAAGCGGTTTCATAACCAATGCTTTCTCACCTTTCTTACCAGGACAAACGTCAACACAGTTGTCGCAACCTGTACAGTCAAGCGGAGAAACCTGGATACGGAACTCAAGACCGTCGAACTGTTTACCGGTAGCTTTCAAAGCAGCGCCTTCAACCGGCATGCCTGCTTTTTCTTCCGGAGTCAATAAGAACGGACGGATAGCAGCGTGAGGACAAACCAAAGCACACTGGTTACACTGGATACAGTTTTCAGATACCCATTCAGGAACATAAGCTGCGATACCACGTTTTTCGTAAGCCGCAGTACCCTGATCCCATGTACCGTCTTCGCGTCCTTTGAATACAGATACAGGTAGGTCGTAACCTTTCTGAGCATTTACAGGAACTACGATATCGTTGATAAATGCAGGTACCTCGCCCTCTTTTGTTTCGGTAGCAGGAACAAGGTTGGCCCATTCTGCAGGAATTTCAACCTCAACGTATTCACCACCGCGATCAACCGCCGCAAAGTTTTTGTTTACAACATCTTCACCTTTTTTACCGTAAGATTTTACGATCGCTTTCTTCATTTTCTCAACCGCAAGATCGTAAGGAATTACGTTTGCGATTTTGAAGAATGCCGACTGAAGGATTGTATTGGTACGGTTACCCAAACCGATTTCGCGAGCGATAGCGGTAGCATTGATGATATACATCTTGATATTGTTGGCAGCAAGATACTGTTTCACGTTATCAGGTAGATGTTTTTTCGTTTCTTCTGCATCCCAGATCGAGTTCAACAGGAATGTACCGTTTTTCTTCAGACCTTTTGTTACGTCATACATATGAAGATATGCAGGCACGTGGCAAGCTACGAAGTCAGGTGTATTTACCAAATAAGTTGAACGGATCGGATTATCACCGAAACGAAGGTGAGAAC
>JAVVPN010000096.1:0-10076 GCA_036655755.1 Bacteroidales bacterium
TTTTTGTGACCCCGGAGGGACTCGAACCCTCGACCCAATGATTAAGAGTCATTTGCTCTACCAACTGAGCTACGGAGTCGTTTTGTTTCGACTCTGCAAAGGTAGATTATTTTATAAATGTTGCAAATTTTTTTGCAATAAAAATAATCTGCTTTTGCGGAAAATATTGAGTCAAAACATAGGTTTTATCAATTTCTGAATGTAATTGTCAATTATTCAAATAAATACAAATCGGAGGGATGATTGCGTTTTAATGCAACTAATTCCACATCGCGTCCTACCCTGATATCCTCTTGTAATAATCGGAACTCAATTGTTTTATATGCCAGCTCCGGATGGTTATTATCGCGGCTCAGATGGCATAAAAAGATATACTGAATGTCGGGGTGATACACCTCCGCAAGAAACTCGGCGCAATCTTTATTGCTTAAATGACCATTTAACCCCAGTATACGTTGTTTCAGATGATAGGGATACGATCCGTGATTTAACATCTCGATGTCGTAATTGGCTTCGATGATAAGATAACTGGCTCGGCTCATATAGTCTTTGACCGTTTCCGTTACATATCCCAAATCGGTAGCAAAGGCAAATTTTATATCACCCAGTTCGATGAAATAACCAACATTGTCGGTTCCATCGTGGGGCACTTCAAAGGGGGTAATCCGGAAGTCCCGCACTTCGGTAACTTCATTTTTTACGACCAGCCGTTTTGATTGGTAGATTTTCTGAGTCATACCGTAGCTGCGGTTCATACCGAAATGAATCTCTTCGGTCGAATATACCGGGATGCCGTATTTTTCGCCTAAGAAACCGGCCGATTTGATATGATCGGCATGATCATGAGTGATAAACACTCCTAAAATGGTTTCGAAAGGAATATTATAATCTTTGAGAGCCTTTTTGATTGTTCTTACACCGATGCCGGCATCAATCAGGATGCCATAGCCTTCGGTGCCCAGGTAGTAGCAGTTGCCACTGCTGCCACTGGCAAGGCTTATAAATGTAAGCTTCATAGTTTTACTTTTTTCTAATATTGCAAATATAGAGTATTATGAGGTAATAAACCAACTACAAAGCAAAAGGGTCATTTATAAATTAAAAAGATGCTTGGTACCCGGGGTAACTCTTTTTTATCGCGGGCCCACTCGGAAATGGTTTTTGTTATGATCGATTCGTCATCGCAAGTGATGTTTGACGCGATGCACAAGCGGGTTTGAGGACGGCAGTTCTTAACCAAATCTTCCAACATCTTGTTGTTGCGATAAGGAGTTTCAATAAACAGCTGGGTTTGATTTTCTGCATAGATGCGTCCTTCGAGTTGCTTGATACGTTTTGCGCGTTCGCCTGTCTCGATGGGTAAATATCCGTGAAAAGCAAAACTCTGTCCATTGAATCCACTTCCCATTACCGACATCAGAATAGAAGAAGGGCCAACTAACGGGACTACTTTAAGCTTTTGGCGTTGTGCGATAGCCACTACATCCGCACCCGGGTCTGCAATAGCAGGACATCCGGCCTCGGAAATAATACCAACCGATTCGCCCGCCTGCAGGGGTTTTAGATAATCGGATACTTCTTCGGGAGAGGTATGTTTATTGAGTTCGTAGAAAGTAAGTTCGTCGATGTTTATTGACTGATCTGCTTTTTTCAGGAAGCGACGTGCCGTGCGTATATTTTCTACGATGAAGTGGCGGATGCCCCGTATCACTTCGAGGTTGTAGGCCGGAAGTACACGTTCATGCGCTGTTTCGCCCAAAGTGACAGGGATCAGGTATAATGCGGTTTGCATAAAGTTCGGATTTATATGTTTCTGGCGGTAAAAATACATAAATTTGTGCTTTCTAATTGAGCTTTTATGCAATTACCCGAATCATTTATCAATAGAATGCGGGCTTTGATGGGCGAGGAGTATGAAGCCTTTGCCGAAGCCTTGCAAAAAGAACAGTCGGTAAGCATCCGTTATAATCCGTTGAAAACCGATTTTGAACCCGATGCCGACCCTGTTGGTTGGAGTACGCGCGGCTATTATTTGCCGGAGCGACCGGCCTTTACATTCGACCCGCTTTTTCATGCCGGAGTATACTATGTACAGGAAGCCTCCTCTATGTTTTTAGAGCAGGTGATTCGTCAGTACGTAGATACGCCTGTACGTTATCTCGATTTATGCGCCGCTCCCGGAGGAAAAACAACTCTTGCCGTATCGGCACTTCCGGAAGGAAGTTTGGTGGTAGGGAATGAAATTGAACGTAAGCGTTGTCATATTCTTGCCGAAAATATAGCGAAATGGGGTTCGCCTTACAGCATGGTGATGAATAACCGATCGGAAGATTATACCGATCTGACCCATTATTTCGATGTGATACTGACCGATGTGCCTTGCTCGGGCGAAGGAATGTTCCGCAAAGATCCGCAGGCTATTACAGAATGGTCGGAAGCGAATGTACTTAATTGTGCGGTACGCCAAAAAACGATTCTCGAAAACATCTGGCCTGCGTTACAACCCGGAGGATTGTTGATCTACAGTACCTGTACCTACAATACGGAAGAGAATGAAGAGATGCTTGCCTGGATCTGTGATGAATTGGGCGCTGAAGTACTTCCGGTAGATGTAGAGCCGTCTTGGGGTATCCATCGTGCATTGTCGGGAGAACTGCCTGTATATCGCTTCATGCCACACACTACGCGCGGAGAGGGCTTGTTTATGGCGGTATTGCGTAAAGCCGAGTCGGACGAGATGGATGAGCGTAGCCGTTTGGTGCGTGATTTCCAGAAAAAGGCGCAAAAGAAAGCCGGAAAAGGGGGCGTTAAAGAGGTTGCTTTTCCAAAAGAAGTGAAAGACTGGGTGAAAAATCCAGATAAGTTCCGTTTTGAGGTGCAGGGTGATAAATTGATTGCTTATCCCAAAATTTATGCGGAAGAAATGCAGATGCTTGGGGCAAAACTCAATCCTTTGATGAAAGGATTGGTATTGGGCAGTTTTAAAGGGAAGGATGTAGTGCCCGATCATGCGCTCGCTTTGTCGGTAGCACTTAACCGGGATGCATTTACGGTAACTGAAGTGGATCGTGATACGGCACTGGCCTATTTGCGTCGCGAGGCGGTTACATTGAGTACCGAGTTGCCAAAAGGATTTGTATTGCTTACCTATCAAGACCATCCGATTGGTTGGGTGAAGCATTTGGGCAACCGATCTAACAATTTATATCCTCAAGAATGGCGCATCAGAAGCGGCTATTCTCCAGAGGAGGAGTGGAGTGCGTTGATGTAGCCAAAGTTTAATTAAAAGAAATTTTAATTGTTGAAAAAACTCTTATATTTGTGTTTCCCGAATAGATTTAATCTACAATAAAAAGTTATGATATTAGATTCATTAAGCAACTCGGCCAGATATGAGGGGTTGCATCCGGCTTTTAAGCAGGCGTTTGATTTTATTAAATCGACGGACTTTTCAAAACTTGAACCGGGAAAAATAGAGCTGAACGGTGTGGATTTATTTGTGAATTTCGACGAGCCTATCGGAAAAAAAGCAGATGAGGCAAGTCTGGAAGCGCACCGTAAATATATCGATATACAGGTTCCTTTCTCTGCGATTGAAACAATGGGCTGGCGCTCGTTGGGCGAGTTGAAAGAACCGAAAAGTGAATATAATGCAGAAAAAGATATTATTTTCTTTCATGATAAAGCAACTTCCTATATAACCGTACATCCGGGACAATTTGTTGTTTTCTTTCCGGAAGACGCACATCAACCGGGCATCGCCGAGGGTGTATTTCGGAAAATAGTTGTGAAAGTGAAAATCTGATTCTGAAAAATTTAAAATGTCTCGCGAAGAGCGGTAACCGCAACTTCCGGGGCATTTTCTGTTTAAACTTAACAGCATAGGCAAAGATGAAGAAAACCCTGAATCTGATTAAAAATGACCCTTGGTTACTTCCATATCGGGAGGCAATCGAAGGGCGGCATATATATGCGCTTGAACGCGAAAAAGAACTTGTAGGAGAGGATGGTTCGCTAAGTGATTTTGCGACCGGATATCTGTATTATGGGCTGCATCGTACCAACGAAGGTTGGGTGGTGCGAGAATGGGCTCCGAATGCTACCGAAATCTTCTTGATCGGAAATTTTAATGATTGGAAAGAGGATGAAGCTTTCCGCTTACGGAAAATCGGAAACGGAAGCTGGGAACTCACTCTCCCGGCCGACGTGTTGCACCATGAGGATCTTTTTAAACTGTCGGTCCATTGGGATGGCGGACAGGGGGAGCGAATTCCGGCATGGGCGCGCAGAGTAGTGCAAGACACTGTAACTTATATTTTTTCGGCTCAGGTATGGGAGCCGGAACACAGATACGAGTTTCGCAATACAACGTTTAAACCGCAAACCGATCCGTTGTTGATTTATGAGTGTCATATCGGAATGGCGCAGGAAGAGGAGCGAGTGGGAACTTTCGATGAGTTCCGTCTCAATATATTGCCTCGTATTATCAAAGACGGGTACAATGCCATTCAGATAATGGCTGTGCAAGAGCATCCTTATTACGGATCATTCGGTTATCATGTATCTAGCTTTTTTGCTGTATCGTCTCGTTACGGTACTCCCGAAGAACTGAAACAACTTATCGATGCCGCACATGAAGCCGGAATTGCGGTGATTATGGATATCGTACATTCACATGCCGTAAAAAATGAAGTGGAAGGGCTGGGGCGTTTCGACGGCTCGCTAGGACAATATTTTTATGGAGACGAACGTCGGGAGCATCCTGCATGGGATTCGCTTTGCTTTGATTATGGCAAAAATGAAGTGGTTCACTTCTTGCTTTCGAATTGTAAATACTGGATGGAGGAGTTCCGTTTTGATGGATTTCGTTTCGACGGGGTGACTTCGATGCTTTATTATAGCCATGGGTTGAATGAGCAGTTTAACGGATATGCGGATTATTATAACGGTAATCAGGATGATAATGCTATTTGTTATCTGACGTTGGCTAATAAGCTGATTCATGAAGTGAATCCTGCTGCAATCACAATCGCGGAAGAGATGAGTGGGATGCCGGGGCTTGCCGTACCGGTAAAAGACGGTGGGTTGGGCTTTGATTATCGCATGGCGATGGGTATACCCGATTACTGGATCAAGCTGTTGAAAGAGAAAAAGGATGAGGACTGGAATGTGACCGATATCCTGTGGGAATTAACGAATCGCCGGACTGATGAAAAAACAATCAACTATGCAGAGAGTCATGATCAGGCATTGGTAGGGGATAAAACGATTATTTTCCGCCTGATTGATGAGAAAATGTATTGGCATATGATGCGTTGGGATAAGGATCTTACCGTAGACAGGGGGATTGCTTTGCATAAAATGATACGTCTTATCACGGCGGCAACTCTTAATGGCGGATATCTCAATTTTATGGGAAATGAGTTCGGGCATCCCGAATGGATTGATTTTCCTCGTGCAGGGAATGACTGGTCTTATAAATATGCGCGCCGGCAATGGAGCCTGGTAGACCGGCCGGATTTGAAATATCAATTCCTTAACCGGTTTGATGAAGCCATGATTGCACTGCTGAAATCCGTGAAAAGATTCGCTTCCTCTCCGGTTGAAGGAGTATGGGATAGCCGCGCAGATCAGATAGTTGCGTTTATGCGCCGTGACCTGCTCTTTATTTTTAACTTTAATCCGGTTCAGTCTTTTACTGATTATGGATTGTTGGTAAAAGAAGGGAAATATAAGGTGGTATTGAATACGGATGCTGCTTTGTTTGGCGGCTATGAACAGGTGGATGAGCGTGTAGAATATCAGGCTGTCATTGATCCGCTTTATGCAGCAACGAATAAGGGATGGTTAAAACTATATTTACCTGCTCGTAGCGCACTTGTATTAAAGAAAAAGGCATTGTAATTTATATTATAAAACATAAAGATTGTTTTGTTTAATAATGTAAAATATTGCATCTTTGCTGCAACAACAATCTTTCTTACCTTAGAACTTAATACCTCATTGAAAAACAATAAAAAAGGTCGCCTGCGAAGGCGACCTTTTTTTATATTGACATCGATTAACTTTGAAGGTCCATTAACAAAATAGTGTTAGCTTTATTCATTTGTTCTTTTCGGTTTTCAACCAATACTTGCCATTCTTTGCTGAATAAATAATCACGGTCAACTTTGAAATCTTCCGACCCTTGTTCATCAATACGCTGCATAACCAACCCGACACTGATCTGATGAATATCCATCGCCGGTTGCCATGCGTGTATTTTCTCATTTTCATTTACAACCTCACATAAAATGCCAATATCAGCCAATCTGCCCAGAATCTGGGCGGTTAGTTTTGACGGAATCTGATAATTGGATGTAATCTCTTCGGTTGTAAGGGGTGGAAGTTGTTTTTCAAAACGTTTCACTACCAGCGTGGCGATGAGGAGCGTGATGAAATCGTAATAACGGCGGCTGATGTTATTGGTATCTTGTTCAAAATTGAAATTGCGGATGTTTTGTGAGGCATACGCGAGTTCTGCGCCAAACAAGCAAATCAACCATGAGAGTTGTACCCATAATAATAATAAGGGTAAAGCGGCAAAACTTCCGTAAATGGCATTGTATTTAGCCACCCATATCTGTCCGTTGATGTAGAAATATTGAAATATCTGAAAAGCAATACCGGCTACCAGACCAGCCCAGAAAGCATTCCGAAAGCGTACGCGCGTATTTGGTATGGCAATGTAGACAACCGTAAATAAAAGACAGGTGATGAC
Organism: Bacteroidales bacterium; assembly: GCA_036655755.1. Classification (GTDB taxonomy): domain Bacteria; phylum Bacteroidota; class Bacteroidia; order Bacteroidales; family JAUNSR01; genus JAUNSR01. Next base: position 6,761 of record JAVVPN010000096.1, read on the forward strand.
ATAGGGTGCTATGCGCATTACCAGCATGATGATCGGGTCGAATATGAATTGAAAATAGGGTAATTTGATGCTGGTGGATACGAAAATAGATAATCCGCTGGAAGCGATCATCAAAACAGGGATGACAAGTATCATTGAAATATAGTCGGTAACTTTCCGTAATAAGTTACGGGAACGTTTTACTTGCCAGATGTGATTGAATACGGTTTCAATGTTGCCAATCAAACTGATTACCGCCCATAATAAAAAAAGTAACCCGATGCCTAAGAAAATTCCGTTTTGAGCTTGTTGCAGATAATTGTTTACAAATTTGAAGGCAAACGTAATCATCTTTTCCTGTCCCGGAAAGTATTCAAGGAGTTGTTGTTCGAGGAGGTTCTGAAAGCCAAAGCCGCGTGATATGGCAAGAACGAGTGCCAAAATGGGGACTATAGCCAAAAGTGTATTATAAGTTAGCGCGGAAGCTTTTTCCTGCAACCGGTCACTGAGAAAAAAACGAATGGAAAGGATTATAGTCTTGGCGATATTGACAAGGAAGTGACGACTTCCGGAAACTTCTTCTTCCGTAATACGCCAAATATCGTACGAAAAGAAATGCCAGAGTTTTTTACCTTTGGTTTTTAACCGATCGGTGCGTGACTGGAGTTTTTCGGACTGATTCATAAAATCATGGATCAAAAATAAAAAAAACAGCAGGCCTGTGAGCCGGGTTCTGTACCTTTCCGAAGAAAGGCGCCTGTCATTTATCTCGACCTCATGTTGCCATGAGGCTCTAGCGGTCTACCCCCCGGCATCGGACGAGCAGTCCTAATGCGCCGGTATACATGACCTTACAACCCATCAGACGTACGGCCTGCGGTGTTGCCATCGCAGCCGGTGAGCTCTTACCTCACCTTTTCACCCTTACTGTGGCAAGCCACAGCGGTTATTCTCTGTTACGTTACTTTGCCCTCGCGAACAACTTCCCGTTAGGAAGCATGGTGCTCTGTGTTGCCCGGACTTTCCTCCCACCTTAACAGTGAGCGACAGACCGTCCTGCTGTATTTCAATTACAAAGATACATAAATAGTGCGGTTTCACAAATTCCGTTATTTCGTTATTATATACAAACATCTCACGGGGTCAGATGTTTGACTAGTAATTCATATGTTTTTTCGATCGGATATTATTTGTCTGAATAGCAAAGAATAATGTCAAATATTCTGTTTTTGGGTCGGGAAACTGCTTAAATGTGAAAAAATAATTGTGTACAGTATAAAGGAAGGATGTCGGCTATATGTAATACTAAGCATAACATATAACTCCTGTAAATAAAATAGATATAGGTTTTGAGGGATATGGTAAGTTCAAAATTGTGGTGTAAAAATGCAATATTAGAGGTGCGTTTTTGTTAATCCGATTTAAAGCGGTCAATTATAGGTAAATTAATGTTAAATATTCAACAGGAATGAAAGAACACATGTTTTAAGCGTATAAATTCAAACATCAAAACGCAATAAAACTGATTGTATAAACATATAAAACAGGCGAAAAATTATGAAAGAGTATGGTAAAAAGATTCTTTTCTGGAGTGCGGTAGTTTTGGTCAGTGCCGGTGTATCAGCAGGGACTTATAAGTTGCTTGGTCATACAGCTTCATTTTCGGATACGACAACTTCAAAAGAGCAATATGCAAAACCGGTAGGCTTCCAGATGAGTTCACGAACCGGAGGGGTGGATTCTGATTTTACTCAAGCAGCCGAGATGACGGTAAATGCGGTTGTTCATATCAAATCGACCGTTATGACAACGGAACGAATTTCAGGAGATCCGTTTTTTGATTTGTTCTTTGGTAATAGGGGACAAGGGCAGCCTCAACCCAAAGTAGGATATGGATCGGGTGTGATTATCTCTTCCGACGGTTATATTGTAACAAATAATCATGTGATTGATAATTCGGATGAAATTGAGGTAACACTGAATGATAACCGCAAATTTAAGGCCGTTCTTGTGGGAACAGACCCGGCTACAGATATTGCTTTGCTGAAGGTAGATGAAAGCAATCTGCCTATTATTAAGTTTGGTAACTCAGATGATCTGAAAATCGGGGAATGGGTTTTGGCGGTAGGTAATCCGTTTATGCTGAATTCGACCGTAACGGCCGGTATCGTAAGTGCCAAGGCTCGTAGCATCGGTATTATGGGCAATAGTCAGAAATTGGGTATTGAATCGTTTATTCAGACAGATGCTGCTGTAAATCCGGGAAATAGTGGAGGTGCATTGGTTAATACGAGCGGCGAGCTGATTGGTATCAATACGGCGATATTTTCACAGACAGGTAATTACGCAGGTTATTCTTTTGCCGTACCATCCAGTATCGTTAGTAAAGTAGTTACCGATATCAAACAGTTCGGAACCGTTCAACGTGCCGTATTGGGAATCTCGATTACAGATATCAATGCGGATCTTGCCAAAGAAAAAGATCTGAAAGTAATGGAAGGTGTCTATGTAGCCGGTGTGAATGATCGTAGTGCGGCGGCAGTTGCCGGTATCAAAGAAGGCAATGTGATTACTGCAATTAACGGGGTGAAAGTAAAAACCGTAGCACAGTTGCAAGAACAGGTAAACCGTTACCGTCCGGGAGATAAGATTCAGGTTACGGTTATGCGCGATTCGAAATCAGAAAATGTTACCGTAACACTGAAAAATCAGAGTGGAAATACGGATGTTGTAAAACAGCAGGGATTGGAAGCATTGGGCGCAACATTTAATGAGTTGAAAGATCAGGAAAAAGCCAAGCTCGGAATCCGCAATGGAGTGCAGGTTACTGAGTTAGGGGAAGGTAAATTCCGTAATTCCGGTATGCGCAAAGGTTTCGTAATTATGAAAATTAATGATATGCGCGTCAATTCAGTAAAAGACATTGAAAAAATATATAAGGAGCTGACCTCGGGCCGAAATGGCGATCAGGAGCCGGTTTTATTTATAGCCGGAATTTATCCGAATGGAAAAACTGCTTATTATGCGATTGATTTAGCACAATAAATAAAAAAATATTCCGTTAATAGATATTGTAAGTTTTTTTATTCACAGACATATTTAATGAAACTTTTAAGAAATAGAATGAGTTCTTGTGTGGCTTTGTAATTAGTTGAAATTCAATGTTTAAAAAGAACAAATAGAGCGCATGTTACAAACAAAAAGTTTCGTCAAAATGTTATTTTTGAAACAGGATGCAGATGTAATTTTAAGATTTTATCTGCGTTCTGTTTTTGTCAGATAAAAAAATCTTGGCATATTAACAAATTAGAGGTATATTTGCGCTCCAAATTCTTAT
>JAVVPN010000097.1:0-10066 GCA_036655755.1 Bacteroidales bacterium
TTCTCAATTCCCGCAATACTCCGCCTGCAGGCTTCCCAGGGGGAGTTTGCCCTCTACCTTCAGCGGTATCTTGCGGTCGTCGTCACTGAGCCACACCTGAATAGGCGGATCCTCGTCTTTCAGATTATCGTCATTGAGGAAGCTCAGGTTGAGTCGGTAGGCGGGATATTGTTTTTTATTGCGCAAGGTCACCAGCGTACGCCCCATGTATTTCACATTCATCGTAATCACCTTGCGCCCCGTAAAGATAGGCACATTGATGGTCTGGTACATCTTAAACGAACGCAGATCTGCCATCCGCAGAAAATAAAACACCGAAAGCATATCGAACGCCTGTCCTTTCACCCAGAGCAACGTATCGCGCGGCTCCCGGTTTTTACGGTAAAGCGTTACCTTTCCGCCGGTTTTACCCTCTTTATAAAGATACGACAGGCAATCTTTCGAAGTATAGTTTCCCTCATGGGCGATCTTATCATAGTAAAGCGGCTGAACCGTACGCGTCGTATACGAATTGAGCGTATCGCGCACCCGCATGATTTTGTCGGCAAAGCTCAGCGTCTGGCACGAAAGCTTCATTTTATAAGCCTCCTTTCCCTGATAATGGGCATCTTTCACCTTGAGCGTACCCTGTGCGGCCTTTTTCCAGATGATACCCCAGTGATAATAAATATCATAGCATAAGGTTTCGCCCGATGTAAAAGGCACCTCCTGAGCTCTAAGGTTACCCGATAGCGATGCAAACAAAAGCAAGAGTAACACCCATACTTTTTGTTTGAAGAGCCGATAATCAACGACGCAATGTTGAACCTCCCGAGAAGTTACCGCCTCCGTATTGATTGAACTGATTATTCGTTCCGGTCTGACCCGAACCCGATCGGTTGTTATTGCGCTGATCATTGTTTCGTTGTTCATGTCTCTTGGTCTCTTCTTTCGGTTTGTTCTTGGTAATTTCAAGTGGCTTCTGCTTAATCAGCGGTTTAGCATACAAATCCCACTCTTGTTTCACATCCCAGTTCGCCCGCAAGTTAAGTGATTCAGGAAAATAGCGCACCTCTTCAGGCTGTCTTTTCTGCGAATAGTCGCCGGTATCGTATTTTCCGTTTCCATTTTTATCTAACACAATTCGTGCGTAATATGTTCCCGGCTTGACATGAATAAATTTCGCTTCGCCATTCTTTACCGGCGCTTTCATTACCGGTGCATCTTTGCTGTCGAGCAGTTCTACAAATGCCGAATCCCGCACTCCCGATATCGAAAACAGCAAATTGCCATATTCTTCTACCGTTTTTACCTTAAAGTTTTTAGTAAACGTGTTATTATGCAAGCCGTATAGCCCGGTAAACGTTGCCGAATCGATTGTCAGTACATACTCCGATCCAGGTTGGAATTTACCTTTCAATTCATAATCGCGCATTTTGCCCGGTATGCGCACCAACTCCGACGGCTGAAGCACATAGGTTGAATCTTTTTTCAACTCCAAACGAATATTGGCCTGATCGAAATCAAGAATCGGCTCATCAAAACTGATGCGCGGACGGCTTCCGATTTCGAGCGACGAGCCGATCTGGTCTTTCAACGGCAAGAACTCAATCTTCACCGAATCGACCACCTCGCCTTTTTTCTTCTTCTTCGGCTCCTCTTTTTTCTTCTCCGCCTTTTTAGCACCACGCACAAACAGGTCGAGCGTATCGGTTTTAGGAACTAGCTGATTTAACGTATCGGTATAAAGATAAGTAGCGGTAAGCTTAAGCGTATCAATCTTATAGATCAGCGAATCCTTGATCCAGTAGCTTACGGTATCGTTGTGAGGCGAGCTCTCTACCTGTGCCCAATGAGCGGCATCGAAATTAAGCCCCTCAATGCGCGGTAGCGAATCTTCGGGTGCGCTGAAATAAAACGAAACCTTATTCGCCGACAAACGTTCCGCCTTTTCGAGATACACGTTCTTTTTGTTTTCGTTGAAGGCAAGCAAAATCAGATCGTCGGGATAATAATGCGTCACGTCCATGATCCGGATCGAATCGATGGTAAGCGAGTCTTTCCACACCGTATCGCGGTGCATCTTGATTTCGGCAGTCGGGACCACGAGCGAATCCACAAACGCGATATCTTCCGACGGAATATCAAACAGATAGTTGCTGTTTACATCTTTCAGTCCGTACACCCGGTAAGATCCCGGTGTGATGTTGCGGATAAAGAATTTACCCAGCTCATTGGTCTTGCCGATACGCACGAACGGTTTCTTCAGAAACGCCGAGTCGGCCAGGTCGGGCTGAATACCCACATACATGCCTGAAATAGGTTCGAGATCGGCAGCATTCAATACCGTACCCGAAATCTGCATCGTATCGATGCGGTCGCCTGTAGAGAACGCCAACGAAAAATCCTTCAGTGGATTCCCCTCGTTATTATCCTGAATAGCGTCGCCAAACTCAATCGTATAAGTCGTGTTGGGCAACAAGGTATCTTTCAACTCAACCGTAACCGTGCGCGCATTCGATTTTACGATCGGCATGCTCACCTGAGGTGGCGATACGACCACCTTCTCCGACGGCTTATCGAGTTTAATATTCTCATTGAAAATGATTTCTATCTTCTGTCCCGTTACGCGTGTCTGCAACGGAGTAGGTTTGCTGCGTACAAATACCGGCGGCTCTTCATCGTAAGCTCCCCCCCCCGGACGTGCCATATTAGCACACGCATAGAGCGTCAGCCCAACGCAGACTACCATTACCGAATATATAAAATGGATCAGAAACCTATTTTTAGAAACGTTCATACCTGATTAGCTTATTTTAAGGTGTAAAGATAAGAAAAACTCCAAAATAAAAGGGCTTCCCGCTGATAGTTGCTTTTGTCATTGGGGCCAGAAACGAAACCTTTCACCCGCAAAAAACAGAAGGGTGCGGTGTCTGAAAAAATGGTGTGCTAAAAGCGGGGCGTATGTGTGCCCAAAGACCCACACAACCCCCCCTCTTGAAGCACACTACCGCCCCTCGTGGAGAAAATGAATGTCCCTGTTGAGAGACTTTCTTTCGAACAGGCGGTGGAGGAATATCCCTATAGCTAAAAAATTGACCGAAAAAGTGATATGTGCAAAGCTCCAATCGTAAATTAATATTTCATATTGCTACAATAATTGAAAAAAAATCTATATTTGCACCTTAATAAAAGTGTAAATTAAATTAATCTAAAATCATAAAGTAGTAATAAGATGCAAAACAAAGGATTTGTTAAAGTTTTTGCGATATTACTCACCCTGGTATGTTTGTTCTACCTTTCTTTTTCAGCTGTAACAAGCTATTACAATGGGAAGGCAGTTGAATATGCAGGTGGAGACGTCGCGAAACAAAATTATTATCTTGATTCGATTGCGACAGAGAAGGTGTGGTTGAACTACACGTTCAAAGACGCACGCGAAATGCAGATCGGATTAGGATTGGACCTTAAAGGTGGTATGAACGTGATTCTTGAGATCTCTGTAGCAGATGTTCTCAAATCATTGTCGGATAACAACCCCGATGAAAACTTCAACAAAGCGTTGGCTATCGCGACAAAACGTCAGAATACCAGCAATGAAGACTACATGTCGTTGTTCTACGACGAGTATAAAAAACTTGATCCGAACGTACGCCTTTCTGCTATCTTCAGTACTTTCCAATTGAAAGACAAAATCACTCCGAACAGCTCAAACGACGAAGTACTTCGCGTATTGAAAGCGGAAACCAACGATGCGATCAGCAACTCATTCAATGTATTGCGTACTCGTATCGACCGTTTCGGTGTGGTAGCTCCAAATATTCAGCGTCTTGACAAAGACGGTCGCATCCTGGTTGAACTTCCGGGTGTAAAAGAACCGGCTCGTGTACGCAAATTGCTTCAGGGAAGCGCTAACCTTGAGTTCTGGGAAACATACGAACTGACTGAAATCTATCAGCAGCTTGTTGCCGCAAACCAAGTGATCGCCGCTCAGAAATCAACTGAAGCTCCTGCACAGGAAGCGAAAGCTGACGCAGCAGCAGAACAGTTGGCGAACGAAGCGACTGCAATCGTATCGTCTACCGATTCTTTGGCGAACGAAATCGAAGCACTTAAAGGTGCGGATGCAGACTTGAAAGAGCAGGCGAACTGGGAAAAAGAATTCCCTTTGTTTGCTAAACTACAGGTAAACCAATATCAGGGACGCGTTGCTCCGGGTCCGGTTGTAGGATACGCAATGTATCAGGATACAGCGGCCATCAACAGCATGCTTAACTCAAAACAGGTACGCGACTTGTTGCCGCGCAACCTTGTGATGCGTTGGTCTGTTAAAGCAATGGACGACAAAGAACAGGTATATCAGCTGTACGCGCTTAAACAAACAGGACGCAACGGCCGTCCGGCTTTGGAAGGTGACGTAATCACGGATGCTCGCGAAGACTTCCAGCAGCACACCAACTCATTCGAGATCAGCATGGCAATGAATGCTGAAGGTGCGAAAGTATGGGCTCGCCTGACAAAAGAAAATATCGGCAAATGTGTTGCTATCGTATTGGATGATGTAGTTTACTCTGCTCCTCGCGTAAACGACGAGATTACAGGCGGACGCTCATCTATTACAGGCGACTTCTCTGCTGACGAAGCGAAAGACTTGGCAAACGTACTGAAATCAGGTAAAATGGTTGCCAAAGTACGTATCATTCAGGAAGACGTAGTAGGACCATCTCTAGGTAAAGAAGCGATCAACAATGGTTTGATCTCTTTCATCGTAGCCTTGGTTCTGTTGTTTACTTATATGATGGCTATCTACGGATTCGTTCCGGGTATGATTGCCAACACGGCCCTTTTGTTGAACTTGTTCTTCACAATGGGTATCCTTTCATCTTTCCACGCTGTATTGACGCTTTCGGGTATCGCCGGTTTGGTGTTGTCGTTAGGTGTTGCGGTGGATGCGAACGTATTGATTTACGAACGCGCGAAAGAGGAACTTCGCTCAGGTAAAAACCTGCGCAAAGCGGTAAGCGATGCGTATGCAAACGCATTCTCTGCGATCTTCGATGCCAACGTAACTTCATTGATTACAGGTATCATCCTGTTCGCGTTCGGAACAGGTCCGATCAAAGGATTTGCTACTACGTTGATGATCGGTATCGTTACTTCATTCTTCACAAGTGTATTCATGAGCCGTGTGTTCCTTGAAAGCGCGCTTGAAAAAGGATGGTTCAAGAACATTACCTTCACAACAGGTTTGAGCAAAAACATTTTGCTTCACCCGAACTTCAACTTTATCGGAGCACGCAAAAAAGGATATATGATTTCAGGTATCGCTATCCTGATCTGTATCGTATCTTTCTTTACTCGTGGTTTGAATCAGGGTATCGAGTTTACAGGAGGACGTAACTATATCGTTCGTTTTGACCACCCGGTTAAAACAGCTGATATCCGCAATACACTTGAAGGTGCGTTCGACGGTAGCTCATTGAGCGTTATCACGATCGGAGGCGACAATCAGGTACGTATCTCTACCAACTACAAGGTAGCTGACGATGCGGAAACTGTAGACAACGAAATCATCAACAAGATTTACACAGGAGTAAAAGATCAGCTTCCTGCAGGAACTACCGAATCGCAGTTCTCAGAAGACAACATCATGAGCTTCCAGAAAGTAGGTCCGTCTATCGCAGACGATATCAAAACCGCAGCGATGTGGGCGGTATTGTTCGCATTGATCGCAATGGGTCTGTATATCCTGATCCGTTTCCGCGACATCGCGTTCTCGGTAGGTACGATTGCTTCGGTAGCACACGATACGATCATCATCATCGGTGTATATTCATTGTTCTACGGCATCCTGCCATTCTCTATGGAGGTTGACCAGTCGTTTATCGCTGCGATCCTAACGGTAATCGGTTACTCGGTGAATGATACCGTGGTTATCTTCGACCGTATCCGTGAGGTAACGGGCATCTATCCGAACCGCGATAAAGCATTGGTAGATAACGAAGCGTTGAACTCGACATTGGCTCGTACGTTCAGTACTTCGATTTCAACTGCAATCGTATTGCTTTGTATCTTCGTATTGGGTGGTGATACTATCCGCAGCTTTACATTCGCTATGTTGGTTGGGGTTGTGATCGGTACTTACTCAACACTGTTCATCGCCGTACCGGTAGCTTATGAAATGGTATCTAAGAAAAGAGCGAAACTGGCTAACAAATAAAAGTAGCCGATTTCTCAAGAAATAAAATGCCCATTGGGCTGAATGCCCCCAAAGGTTAGAAATAACGCTTTGGGGGCATTTTTTTATACACAGAACAATCAGTAACTAATTAATAAACAGATATATACATCCAAAGAAAAAAAGGTGTATATTTTTACACATAAAATTTTACAATATTAGAATATTTACATATATTTGCCACCATAGATCTAATATCGTTCCTTTATTTTTAAAAAGAATTAAAAATAAAATTTTATATAATACCAGAGAGATCTACATGACCTATTAAAGAATACAAGAGGGAATTGGGGGTCACTTTAACCACATTTAAAATTAATACTGAATAGCCTGTAACGCAAGCATGGGTCATATGGCCTGAAAAACGTTGCTATTTATAAGTTAAAACCATACCAGAGAATTGAATAAGATAATTTCAATCAAAAAGAATTATTAGTATATAACCTTATAGAATAGACAGTTTATCTTTAAATCATCACCACTTTTTTATTTTCTGACCATAAAAAGACTTTCACAATAAAAAATGTGCTAAAACAGAATCATTAACCTTAAATAAATTTCAGATGAATAAAAACATGAAGCGCCTAAGCGGGCTTTTTGCATTTCTCTGCCTTTTAATGCCGAATGTGGTACATGCCACAGGGGGCACATCCATCTCAAATCAAACTGTTGCCAACCAGAAAAAGGTGGTCAAAGGGATTGTAAAAGATGAGGCAGGAGAACCGTTAATCGGAGTGAGTGTCATTATTAAAGGAACCACCGTGGGTACCATTACTAATTTTGACGGGGAGTACTCAATCGAAGCTTACTCGCCGGATGCTATTGTCGAATTCAGTTATATCGGGTACCAAACACAAAGCTTGCCTATCAACAGCCGTGATCAACTGAACGTAACATTACGGGAAGACACCCAATTACTTGATGAAATCGTAGTAACGGCCATGGGTTTTGAGAGAGAAGCAAAATCACTTACTTACGCTACTCAAACAATCAAATCAGAAGAACTGACCCGAATCAAAGATCCGAACTTTATTAACTCGTTACAGGGGAAAAGTGCGGGTCTGATTATCACCCCGAACAACTCGGGCGCGGGTGGTGGAGCCAGTAAGATCGTTCTTCGCGGACAAACCTCTATCTTAGGAACCAATCAGCCTTTGATTGTATTAGATGGGGTGCCGATGACTGACGGAATGAGTTCGCAAGCTACTGAATTGCTTTCAGGAGCCGGCAGAGACGGCGGGGACTTGCTGTCGACCATCAACCCGGATGACATTGCATCGATGACCGTACTGAAAGGACCAAATGCGGCTGCTCTTTATGGTAGTTCGGCAAATAATGGGGTAATCATCATTACTACTAAAAATGGGGATCAAGGAAATGTAAAGGTAAATATATCAAGTACAACTTCTGTAGAAACACTTTTCAATTACCCGGAAACACAAACCATCTATGGGCTTACGCCGAATGGAACACTGGAAGCCTGGGGCGGAAAAATTGCTGATATGACAGCCGATGAAATTGCGTCGCGCCCATATTATACAGCTACGCCGCGTAACCCGATCAAAGACTTCTTCAACACCGGGCTTACGCTTAACAATGGGATAACATTAAGTGGGGGGAACGAGAATGCCCGCACCTATTTCTCTTATGCGAACACGACCCAAAAAGGGATGATTGAAAACAATAAATTCAATAAACATAATGTAACACTGAAGGAAACATTCAATCTGTTTGACAAACGCCTTTCCATTAATCTAGGATTAAACTATATTCATCAGGAAACCAAGAATAATCCGGTTATCGGCCGCGTATTGAGCCCGTTGCATGCTCTTTACAGAATGCCGGCGAATGTGGATATGCGTTATTTCCGTAATAATTATGCACATATCGGTAGCATGGCCGATAATATGGTATACGACCTTGCAATTGGTAACCGCAAATTGTTAGGCCAGCCAATCCAGACATGGTATTGGTATGACCAACATCTGAACAATCCGTATTGGCTAACCAATATGCATAACGAAGAGCGTATCAAAGACCGTATCTTAGGAAATGTTTCAGCAAAATTGGTATTATGGAGAAACCTTGAATATCAAACTCGTTTTAACATAGACACCAACCTTGATACCGGTTTGACGACTGAATATGCAACTTCACAGCGTGAATCGCAGGGGAAAGGTGGGCAGTACTGGTCGAATTCAGCCCGTAGCATCGACCTTTTCAATGACCATATTCTAAGTATTTCTGAAAAGATAAAAGAAGACTTTGTGGTAACAGGGGCGGTAGGTACCAGTTTTACCCGTAGCTTCGACCGTTCTCGATCAATCACTACAGTTATTGATACGACAGGACAACCCAATATTTTTCTACCGGAAAACTCGGCATACAGCCGACCAAATAATCCGAGTGGAAGTGCCACTTCGGCTTCTGACAGTTATGATAATAAAAACTGGACGGCAGCTCTCTTCGCCACAGCATCTGTAGGATGGCGAGATATGGTTTACCTAGATGGAAGTTATCGTTTAGAATGGGCGAAATCTTTCCAAATGTTTGCTCAAGCTAAAGGAGAGTATATCAGTTTCGATTACTACTCACTTGGCGCAAATGTTTTGGTTGACCGAATGATTCCATGGAAGATGGAACAAATCAACCAGATCAAACTTCGAGGAAGTTATGCTGTTGTAGGGAATCCGATTCCAAAAAACAACTATGGTCGTCAGTCAGTTAATTTGGGTACCGGCAGTATTACGCCACGTCCGCCGTTGTTCCGTAATCCAAAACCGGAAAGAACCACCTCATATGAAACAGGACTTGAAATGTGGTTATTTAACAACACACTTGATTTTGATATCACCTATTATAACTCTACTCTTAAAAACCAGTTTCTTAATATTGGAGTATCTTCTAATGAATCCCAATCGGTAAATACGGGTAAAATACGTAATCAAGGAGTAGAATTTACGGTGAACTACCGCATGGCTTTCAACCATAACTGGCGATGGACCAGTGGCTTTAACATCGCGTATAATCAGAATAAAATTATTGAAACATACAAAACTGGTACGGGGGTCCCTTATATAGTAACAGTCGGCCCATCCAACTTTAAAATCAAATATCTCGAAGGGGGAGCCTATGGCGATATTTACGTAAACAGTTTTGCACGTGATAAAGACAATAATATCATCGTAAATAACGCGGGGAATTATAAAGATGCGGTTCCGCAAATGGCATCCGGCGAATACAGAACTTTTGTAGGCAATGCCACTGCCCCCGTCAATTTGGGATGGAACAATACCATTAGTTGGAAAAACTTCACCTTCTATGCATTAATCGATGGGAAAATCGGTGGGAAAGTGATGTCATTAACAGAACCTGACCGGGATTATTGGGGCTTATCTGTACGCACGGCAAACGATCGTCAGAACGGCGAACGCGTAGTTCAGAACGGGGTAGAATATGTTTTGAAAACATTACCCGACGGACAGAAAGTCAGTGTTGAAAACTACTACCGCACGGTAGGATCAAATCCAATGGAAGATTATGTGTATGACGCGACGAATCTGCGCCTGAGAGATATCGCGGTAGGATATACTTTCAGAAACGTATTGGGTAAATCGAGCGATCTGAACCTTTCGTTTACAGTTAAAAACGTATGCTTCATCTATAAAAACTCGCCGGTAGATCCGGATATCTCAGTTTCGGCAGCAAACGGATTCAGCGGTATCGACTCATACTCTTTACCAACAGTGCGTTCTTACGGATTAAATCTGAAATTGAATTTTTAATCTGAGATTACATTAAAAACCTTATCATACACAGAAACAATGAAATCGCCATAACTCACCTAAA
>JAVVPN010000098.1:0-9507 GCA_036655755.1 Bacteroidales bacterium
TTTGCAGAAAAGAAAGCCGACACCGTCTGGCCAAGATTATAAGTATCCAATATCTCTTTACGCTTCAGATCGAGAACAAGGCCGCCGAATGCAGTAGCAAGATATGCCTTGCCTTCTTGTATCAGAACACTGTTAATGTTTTTATCACCACTCATCACTTTTTCCTTCAAATCGGGAATATTGTGATAGACGCCATCCTCCAGAATATCGATGTTCTGATTTTTATAAAGGATTACTATTCTTCCTGTTTGGAAGTCACACGCAATCCGGTCAATACCCGCATCACTCATTCCGTCCTGTTTGGAGTATTGAATCAGCGACTCGTCAGCTTTAGTATAAGATATCAAAGAGGGGGCTCCTAATACATATACCTCCTTCCCGGTATCAAAAACGGTAGTAGGCGTTCCGAACGCCGGATAACAAATCCATTCGCCGATGGTCTGGGCAGACGAGATAACCGACATCAGAACCAGTGAGCATAACAGGAGGAGTTTCTTCATAATGTGATTTGCTTTAAATAATCGATAAATGCACGGACGGCACGTCCGCGATGGCTGATCAGGTTCTTTTCATCAGCACCCATTTCAGCGAATGTGATATCATATCCTTCCGGAACAAATACCGGGTCATATCCAAACCCTTTACAGCCGCTTTTAGTGGTAGCGATCGTTCCGTTCACGATTCCTTCGAACAACTTTTCTTCTCCCTGATAAGAGAATGCGATTACCGTACGAAAACGGGCCGAGCGATTCTCCTTACCGGCAAGGTCGGCCAATACTTTTTGCATATTGTCTTCCGAGCTTTTCTGCTCGCCTGCATACCGGGCCGAATATACGCCGGGAGCATTATTCAGACTCTCGATTTCGAGGCCGGTATCATCGGCAAAGCAGTCGTATCCATATTTTTCTTTTACGTGGCGCGCTTTGATCAGCGCATTTCCTTCGAGCGTGTCAGCTGTTTCGGGGATATCTTCGAAACAACCAATCTCTTCCAAACTCAGAATCTGAAACTGATCACCGATTAGTTCTTTTACTTCACGTAATTTATTGGGGTTATTTGTAGCAAAAACCAGTCCTCTCATCGCTATTGTATAATTTCTCCGTAATTATTTTTATTACACTCAAAGATACGGCTGTATCTGATTATAAAAACGAAATGAATAATCATTTATTACATCTTTTGATTGGGGAATTGGGGGAGTTCTACAAACATTCTGTTGTTGCATTCCACACATTTCCACACTTTTCCACAAAAAGGCATAGTTGGCACACCTGTCTAAAAAAGCACATAAAACACTGATAAACAAAACACTTAAACGAAACAATCAATTTATGGCACGCCAATTGCACTTCATAAATCAGAAAATATTAATCAATTAAAACCACATCATTATGAAAAAGATTCATTTTGCCGTTTTAACGCTTGCCATTGGTTTCATGAGCATCTCTTGCGTAGAGAATTCAGAAAAATATAAAACGCTAAAAGCAGAAAAAGAGGCTTTACAAGTAGAAGCCAACAATTATTACCAGACCCTGGATGTACTGAACGAGATGGAGCAGGGATTCAGCGCCATCCGCGAAAGCGAAGGTAAAATCCGTCTCGAAATGAATACGATTGAAGGAAGCCCGATTTCGAAAAAACAGCAAATGGCAGGCGAAATGAAAATGATTCATGAGTTGCTTGATGCAAATCGCACTAAAATCGATTCGTTGCAGAATGTTTTGGATAAAAGCAACAAAAACAGCCGCGCACTTCGCAGTACGATTGAGCGCATGAAAAAAGAATTGTCAGAAAAAACCGAGTTGCTTACTTCTTTGCAACAGGATCTGGAACAAAAAAACATTCGTATCCAAGAGCTGAATACTGCGGTTGATCAGCTGAACACAAACGTAGCTGACCTGACTGACGAGAATACGCAGCAACAAGAACTGATTCGTCAGCAAGATAGCGACCTGAACCGTGTATGGTTTTGCGTAGCTACCGAAAAAGAACTGAAAGAGGCTAAAATCGTTACGAAAAGCAACATCTTCAGCTCAAAACAAGTATTGAAAAAAGATTTTGATAAGGAGCGCTTCACAGCCATCGATTTGCGTGAACTTCCTGCAATCGACCTACAGGCTAAAAAAGCGAAATTGCTTTCTACTCATCCTGAAGGAAGCTATGCGCTGAATGAAGATGATCAGGAAAAACTGACCCTTTCAATCATCGATCCGGCTCAATTCTGGAGTCTAACTAAATATCTGGTTGTAAGCGTTTCCCGATAAGCGGAAGACGGGGTTAGAATTTGGTTTCAGAAATTTGTTTACACGTCATGTCTCCCTGCTGCGCACCAACCGTAGCAGGGAGATTTTTATTTTCCTCATAAAAAGCTGTATCTTTATCCCTATAAAGCATTTTCTATGAAAGAGCGTATTTTAATAGTGGAAGATGATCCTGCGTTTGCAATGATGTTGCAGAAATGGCTGCAAAAAAACGGATTCGATCCTTTTGTCAGCACACGGATCAGCCAGGCACGAAAAGAGCTGTCGGCTCAATCGTTCAGCCTGATATTATCTGACCTGCGTCTGCCCGACGGAGAGGGTATCGAACTTCTTGAATGGATTAAGGAGCAGGCTATTAATACCCCGGTCATCATGATGACCAGCTATGCCGGTATTCAGAGTGCGGTAGCTGCCATGAAGAACGGAGCGTTCGACTATCTTGAAAAACCGGTGAATCCCTCTTTGTTAAAACAAAAGATAGATCAGGCCTTACATCCCGTTGCAACCGGTACGCAAGAGCCAAAAGAGAAAGCCGCTCCCGCTACTCCGGCAAAATCGGGCAAGATTGAAGGAAACAGTGCCGCTTCGGCAAAAATGTACCACCATATCCGTATGGTTGCGCCTACACGCATGGCGGTAATGATTTTAGGAGAGAGCGGTACCGGCAAAGAGTATGCGGCACGCCTGATTCATGAAAGCAGCGACCGACGCGAAAAGCCGTTTATCGCCGTAGATTGCGGAAGCCTCGGCAAAGAACTTGCCCCCAGCGAATTATTCGGCCATCTGAAAGGGTCGTTTACATCGGCCATCGCCAATAAAACAGGGGTGTTCGAACTGGCTAACGGAGGAACCGTATTCCTGGATGAAGTGGGCAATCTGCCTTATGAAGTACAGGTACAGTTGTTGAGAGCTCTGCAGGAACAGAAAATCCGCCCTGTAGGTTCGGCAGTAGATATCGACATAGACGTACGTCTGGTGTCGGCAACCAACGAAGATCTCGAAAAAGCGATTACCGAAGGAAGATTCCGTATGGATCTTTATCACCGTCTGAATGAATTCGCCATCGAGGTGCCTCCGCTACGCGAACGTCCGGAAGACCTCGAACTGTTTGCCGAGCTGTTTCTGAACGAGGCGAATAAGGAACTTAATAAAAAGCTCGAAGGTTTCAGCCCTGCCGCGTTGCAACACCTGAAGGCGTATCATTGGCCGGGGAATCTGCGCGAGTTACGCAATGTGGTGCGACGAGCAGCGCTTTTTACGGAAGAGACACTCATCACTCCCGATAATTTGCCGGAACTGATTAATCCCGTTGCTCCCGATACACTTTCACTCCCCATCTCCCGACGTTCGGATAATGAGCGGGAAGTGATTCTGCAAGCACTCGAAAGAACGCGCGGCAATAAATCGGAAGCAGCCAAACTCTTACAAATCGACCGTAAAACCCTCTATAATAAGATGCATCAGCATAACATCGAATTATAAATTCGGTTGAATCAGATCTCTGTTCCTGATAAAGAATCACTTTTCAGGAACAGGGATTTTTATTTCAAGATGGGTTACAAGCTTTTCCGCCCGGATGATAATCTCTTCCAGATCGGCCTCCCAACCCGCATAGGCATGTTCCCTGTGTGCATCCATCTTTCGCAACAACACCACGACATCGTTCGCCTCTAGCTGCGCGAACATCGGCAGCATCTTATGGCAGATAGCCTGTGCATTATTAAATTCATGATCGCGCAAAAACTCGCGCAAAGAGACCACATGCGATACTGTAGCGTGGCTGAAAGCATCGAGTACCTCGCGAATCGCCTCTTCATCTTCCTCAAAAAGAGCGGACAGTTGGCTCAGATTATAATCAGGCGCACGGTTGCCTCCGAATTGAGCATAAAGGGTTTCGAGGGTGAACGGCTTCACCAGATAGCCGTCGAATCCGAGCGAATGCGCCCTGGCCGTATGGTAATCGGATCGAGCCGTCATAATCACCACCGGTTTATGGGGGTAGAGGCTTTTTGAAATCGCAAGAATATCTTTTCCGGTAAACAGATTCATCTCCATATCCGTCAGTACCAGGTCAAATTCCGCTCCGTTCTGTTTAATCAACGATTCGAAGGTAGCCAGATCAGAGCAAACGGTGGTCCGATGCCCCAGTTGTTTCAGCATATTGCCGATAAGGAGCAATAATGTTTCATCATCATCCACCACCAACAGGTGTTTCGGTTCAGACTGCTTCAACTCAGTACTTTCCGCAACCGGAATCTTCAAAGAGAAGCAAGAGCCTTTGCCCACTTCCGACTCCACCTGCAACTCGCCGCCGAAAAGATCAAGCAACCCTTTTACCACAAACAAGCCCAACCCCGTACCTTCGGCCAGTGTGTTATTGTCTGCAATACGTTCGAAAGGGCGAAACAGGATATCGATCTTGTCATGCGGAATACCGGCTCCCGTATCAGCCACCTTTACAAGCAGCAACCCCTCTTCGTAGTGCGCCTGCAACGACAATGCGCCCGCAGGAGTATATTTCACGCCGTTCGACAACAGGTTGATCAATATCTGCTTTAGTTTCAGCGAATCGGAATTTACGTTTACCGAAGCGGGTATATCGAGCGAGACGGTAAACAACAATCCCTTTCGGGCACACAACGGCTCGAACATGCTTTCGACATCCTTAAATATTGCCTGCAGTCCGAACACCTGGTTATTGAGTACCAGTTTCCCCTGTTCAAGTGCAGCATACTCTAGCAGATTCTCGAGCAATCCGAGTATATGCGCCCCCGACTGCTGCATGCTACCGATTTCGGGCAACTGAATCGAGCGCTTCAATGCACCCAGCTCAAGATAGCCCAACATCGAATTGAGGGGCGTTTTGATATCGTGCGATACCGACAAAAGCATCCGGTGGCGGCTTTCCATCAGCTGACGCACCCGGTCGTGCGCCCGTTGCAACTCCCGGCGTATGCGACGACCCTGATTTACGTCCTGCAGCATCAGCACGATAAAAATCAATATCAGCGCCAGCATCCCCAGTCCGCCGGCAAACAGATAGCGGTAATAACTGCGTATGCGCGCCTCGCTTTTCTCGATTTCGCCCAATGTAGCGCGCACCGATCCCTGATACAGCTCAATCAGCAATTCAGATAAACGCACCGAAATCGCCTGATCCGCTTCAAGCAAGCTCTCCACCTGTTTTTCGATATCCTGCATCCGCTGCGTATAATTATGGCGGGCATCCTCGGCAAAATAACTCACCTCCGTCAGTATTGCCTTCGTTTCCTCCTGCGCATCAAGAATCGTATCCGCCTTGACGGTAGTCAGTTGGATAATCGTATCGGAAGGAGTACCGGGAGAAAAAAGATCGGAAAAGCGTTTCCAGAATTTACGGCGGGGAGCCTGCCGTATCACGGTATCCTGAATAACGGTGGTTATCTGTACCGAATCTTTCTCAAGTACAGGCTGGGCAATAAGCAGTTTCTCCCGAATGGGATCAATCGGATTGCTCCGGTTGAAGAGTGTACGCAGGCGCCCCACTATCAGGCGTTTCTCTTTCAGAAGCGAAACGATTTCGGAAGTCATCTCCCGATTCAGCCGGTTGTTTTCCAACGTATTCAGCGAATCTACCAAAATAGCGATCGAATCGAGTTGAAGCTGAAACGAGCGACTGCGCGATACTTTCCTGTTTGCCGCAATCTGCGCCTTATTTACTTCTGAAAGTACTTTCGTGGTGAGCTGAAGCGTTTGATAATGGGTAGCTACCTGTTGCTTTTGTTCCTGCATGGTCTGCCGGAGATGATACATATACACGATCATCAGCGTACAACCAATGGCAAGCACCAGGTACATCAATACTACTTTCAGACGAATCTTATTCTCTATACTTTTTTTGAAAAACATATACTATATGGATGAATCGGATGCAATATAAAAACAAAACCCCTGTCATTCGGAAATGACAGGGGTTATTTAGCTTTTACAAAGATTATTTTATAATGTCAAACCCTTGACCGTAAACACCATTCACCTTAGCCTGTGATATAAATGCATTCGGATCAATCGCCTTTATAATTCGGAAAATGGTTACCGAATCACTTTGCCGGGCCAGTACGATCAGTACTTTTATCGGTTGTTTCGAATACCATCCCTGCCCGTCTATCAAAGTTACGCCGCGATTGGCGTCGGTATTGATGGTATTGGCTATCTCTTCATATTTCTGCGAGAAAATCATAAACTGCACGGATCGCCGCGAAGAATTGATAACCATGTCGCACAAATTCGATACGATCAGCATTACTACGAATCCGTAAACGATCTTCTCGAATCCGTCGTTCCCCGGAAGGAAATAAGAGGAGGAGATAATCAGCAAATCACAGTAAAGCATCGTGCGTCCGATCGATACGTTGCGATGTTTATTCACCATCGCCGCTACGATATCGGTTCCCCCCGTACTTCCGTTATGGATAAAAACGATACCGATTCCCACCCCGCAAAGCAACGACCCGATCACGATATTCATAAAAGGCTCCCCTTTCACAATCGGATTATCGGTAAAAAGCGGCTGCAACAGGTAAATGAAAAAACTCATTACCCCCGTGCCGAAGATGGTGCGTATCACAAACGTCCTGCTTACCGACTTAAAGGCGATAATCAATAATAGAATATTAATGGTAAATACCGAGATACCTACCGGAATATTCGTCAGATAATAGATAAGCGAACCCAGACCCGCCATCCCGCCGATCACAACCTTCTGTGGAAGGATAAAAGCGGTAAATCCGAACGAATAGATGAATAAGCCTAAAACGATCATTAAATAGTCACGCGCATGCGTGACTATTATTTTTTGGTTTAACTGCATTGTTAATCAAAGGTATTACGAAAGAGTTGGATATTAAATTACGATATTAACAATCTTATTCGGAACCACGATCACCTTTTTAGGGGTTTTCCCTTCAAGCCATTTAGCCGAATTCTCATGTTCCAAAACAACTTTCTCTACCTCTTCTTTCGCAGTGCCTGCAGGGAATTCAAGCGAGAAACGGGCTTTACCGTTAAACGATACCGTATAGTTCACGCTCGATTCTTTCAGATACTCTTCGTTCAATACCGGCCACTGCGCGTTGCAAACCGAACCTTCATGGCCCAATGCGGCCCAAAGCTCTTCGGCGATATGCGGAGCAAACGGTGCAAGCAATACCACAAGTTCAGACAAGATCTGCGCATTGTTCGATTTCAGTGCAGTCAGTTCGTTCACACAGATCATAAACGCGGCTACCGATGTGTTGAACGAGAAGTTCTCGATATCCCAGCTTACTTTCTTGATCAGTTTGTGAAGCGCTTTCAACTCCTCTTTCGTCGGTTCTGCCGCTACCGGAAGGAACTGATCGTTCTTATAGAACAAGCCCCATAGTTTTTTCAAGAAGCGGTGTACCCCGTCGATACCGTTGGTATCCCATGGTTTCGACTGCTCAAGCGGCCCCAGGAACATTTCGTAGAAACGAAGCGTGTCGGCTCCGAATTTATCTACGATTACATCCGGGTTAACTACGTTGAACATCG
This sequence comes from Bacteroidales bacterium, assembly GCA_036655755.1. Classification (GTDB taxonomy): domain Bacteria; phylum Bacteroidota; class Bacteroidia; order Bacteroidales; family JAUNSR01; genus JAUNSR01. Next base: position 7,812 of record JAVVPN010000098.1, read on the forward strand.
ATTTCGACATCTTTTCAACAGCCCATCCACAAACGTATTTGCCATCTTCAAGCACAAACTCGGCAGTAGCAAATTCCGGACGCCATGCTTTGAAAGCTTCCAAATCAAGTACGTCGTTGGTTACGATATTTACATCCACGTGAAGCGGAGTTACGTCGTAATCTTTTTTCAGGTTGTAAGAAACAAACGTATTGGTATCCTTGATACGGTATACGAAGTTCGAACGTCCCTGAATCATACCCTGGTTCACCAGTTTCTTAAACGGCTCGTCCTCGCAGATCAATCCCTGGTCAAACAAGAACTTGTTCCAGAAACGGCTGTAAATCAAGTGGCCGGTAGCATGCTCGGTACCACCGATATATAAATCGACGTTACGCCAGTATTCGTTTACGTTTTTGTCAACAAGCGCTTCGCTGTTGCGAGGGTCTTGGTAACGCAGGTAATAAGCCGATGATCCGGCAAAACCAGGCATCGTGCAAAGTTCCAATGGGAAGTGATCTTCAGTCACCCAGTTCTTCGCGTGGCCCAGTGGCGGTTCGCCTGTCTGAGTCGGCAAGAATGATTCAACTTCAGGCAACTCCAATGGCAATTTGCTTTCATCAAGCATATAAGGCATTCCCTCTTTGTAGTAAACCGGGAACGGCTCACCCCAATAACGCTGACGGCTAAAGATAGCGTCGCGCAGACGGAAGTTCACTTTTACGCGGCCCAATCCTTTCTCTTCGATGAATGCTTTTGTTTTGGCAATTGCTTCTTTCACGTCAAGACCGTTCAGGTCAAGACCGTTTCCGCAAGAGTTCATCATTTTGCCCTCTTTCGCTTCGAAACACTCTTCCGATACGTCGCAACCTTCGATCAACGGGATAATCGGCAAGTTGAAATGTTTCGCGAAAGCGTAGTCGCGCGAGTCGTGTGCCGGTACTGCCATGATAGCTCCCGTACCGTAACCAGCCAATACATAATCGCTCACCCAAACCGGAATCTTCTCGTTGGTCAATGGGTTGATTGCGTATGAACCTGTAAATACACCCGAAACGGTTTTTTCGATCTGACGATCGCGCTCTGTTTTATGTTTGATGCTGTCGATATAAGCGGCAACAGCTTCTTTCTGCTCCGGAGTGGTAACCTGATCAACGTAAGCGCTTTCAGGAGCCAATACCATAAACGTTACGCCGAATACCGTGTCGGCACGCGTTGTAAAGATGGTGAACTCAAGATCGGAGTTATCGATTTTAAACTGCATTTCGGCACCTTCTGAGCGACCGATCCAGTTTTTCTGAGTTTCTTTCAAAGAGTCGGTCCAGTCTAGTTTTTCAAGACCTTTCAACAAACGGTCGGCATAAGCACCAACGCGCAAACACCACTGACGCATCAGTTTCTGTTCTACCGGATAACCACCACGCTCAGATACGCCATTTACCACCTCATCGTTGGCCAATACCGTACCCAAAGCCGGACACCAGTTTACCATCGTGTCGCCCAAATAAGCGATACGGTAGTTCATTAGAGCTTCCTGCTGCTCTTTTTCCGATTTGTTTTTCCATTCTTCGGCCGTAAACGCAAGTTCTTTCGAACCTACCGCCGTAATTCCTTCCGTTCCGTTCTGTTCGAACTGCGCTACAAGATTTGCGATTGGCATCGCTTTATCTGCTTTTGAGTCGTAGTAGCTGTTGAACATCTGGATGAATGCCCACTG
>JAVVPN010000099.1:0-9405 GCA_036655755.1 Bacteroidales bacterium
TTTTGCCAACGGACATAAAGTGATTGTGTTTTAATAAGAACAATCCCTGTTTCCGGTGCGTTATTCTGACAAACCATTAAAATAAATCGGTTATGGAAGCAAAGAAAAAATTAGTGTTGGTACGCAATTCTGTCGATGGCAAAGGGCTCGAATTGGCAGAAACTTTACTCAAAGAGGGTATTCGGGTGATGATTAACGGTCCGGAGCAGGAAAAAATCATAGAAAAGCTTAATCAGCTTGCTAAGACCTATAACGCTTGTCAGCTCTATGGTGTACCGGGAAATATCATGTCGGTAGAGGAGTTTAATAAATTTTACGGGAATCCGCAGATTGATGAAATTGTAAGTGCCTGATTAAAAACTAATGTATAAATTGCGGGAGAAATGAAAATAGAATCTCTATGAATCATGTTCCCGTATTGATACAGGATTTGGCTGTTATTTTGTTTTCGGCCGGATTAATGACTCTTTTATTCAAGTACCTGAAGCAACCTGTTGTTCTAGGATATATTGTGGCCGGCCTTATCGCCGGCCCTCATCTTTTTGGGGCATCCCTTATTGGCGATAGTGAGAACATCCGTATCTGGGGCGATATCGGGGTGATATTCCTTTTGTTCGCCCTCGGGCTGGAGTTCAGTTTTAAAAAGCTGGTTACGTTAGGGGGGACGGCCGTTACCGGAGCCCTGGTAATTGTTACCGGCATGATGACGGCCGGCTATCTGACCGGACGTTTGCTTGGATGGAATGATATTAACTCTCTTTTCCTGGGCGGCATGCTGGCCATGTCCTCTACTACGATTGTATTTAAAGCACTCGACGACATGGGGTTGCGTTCGCAGCGTTTTTCAAATGTCGTGTTCAGTATCCTTATCGTAGAGGATCTTTTTGCCGTAGCGCTGATGGTATTGCTTTCAACCCTCGCCGTGAGCAAAAGTTTCGAAGGGCTCGGCATGGTCGAATCGGTGGGAAAACTATGTGCTTATCTGCTTTTCTGGTTTGTAGGGGGCATCTTCCTGATTCCCTCTTTTCTGAAGCATATTCGCAAATACCTCAATGACGAAACCATGCTGGTATTATCGCTTGGATTGTGCTTGGGCATGGTGATGCTTGCCGTATTCGCCGGTTTTTCTGCGGCATTAGGCGCTTTCGTGATGGGGTCGATACTAGCCGAAACAATCGAGGCTGAAAAAATCGAAAAGTTGATCAAACCCGTAAAAGACCTGTTCGGGGCGATCTTCTTTGTTTCCGTGGGGATGATGATCGATCCGCAATTGCTGCTTCAATATTGGCTTCCTATCGTTCTGATTACACTGGTGGTAATCTTCGGACAAATCTTTTTTGCCGGTACCGGTATACTCCTTTCCGGACAACCCCTTAAGATAGCGATTCAGTCGGGCTTCGCCCTGGCCCAGATCGGGGAGTTCGCGTTTATTATAGCCGCGCTCGGACAATCGCTCAAAGTTACCAATGACTCGCTTTACCCCATAGTCGTAGCTGTATCCGTTATTACGATCTTTCTTACACCTTACCAAATCAGATTGGCCGAACCTGCATACCGTTGGTTAGAGCATCGTATTCCGCCACGTTTCCGCCGGGTACTCGATCGTTATACGTCGGGAGCCAACACCATTACCCACAGAAGTGCCTGGAAACGATTATTGCGCGAATTATGCCGCATCGTTCTTGTTTACGGTGTCACCTCCGTATTTATCTCTATTCTATACCTGAGTTACGTTTCGCCGCTGCTCCTTGATTTTTTCCCCGGAAAATGGGGACGCATAATCAGTCTTGCCGGACTATTGGTTATCATCGCGCCTTTACTGCGCGCAATCATGATGAAGAAAAACCATTCCCGCGAATTTGTCGAGCTTTGGCAGGACAACCGTTTCAACCGGGGGTCGTTGGTCGGATTGGTCCTGCTGCGCGTATTGCTTTGTATTTGCTGGGTAATGTTTATTATCGCCCGTTTGTTTACGCTGGCATACGGATTCATATTCGGAATGGCCGTCATTGTAATTCTTATTTTCATCTCGTCTCGTTTGATAAAAATGCAGTCGATCCGGCTCGAACGCCATTTTTTGCGTAATCTCTCCGCCCGTGAAACCGAGCAGGAACGCAAGGCGCCCATCCGGCGCAGGTTTGTCAGTTCGTTGCTTGCCCGCGATCTTCATCTGGCCGATTTCGAAGTACAGCCCGGATCGCCGAGCGTAGGCAAAATGTTGAAGGATCTCGATTTGCGGCGTAAAAACGGAGTGAATATTGTGAAAATAATTCGGGGTGAGCATCATATAAACATTCCGGGAGGCAATGAACATCTTTTTCCCTACGATAAAATAGTGGTTGCCGGTACGGATCAACAAATCACCCTGTTCCGGCGCAAAATCGAAGAGCGCAATCGTAAACAGGCCGACCCGGCACTGGAGCGAAAAGAGATGACGCTCGAGCAGTTTATTGTAGAGCCCCGCTCTTTCTTTGTGGGGCGCAGCATCATGCAGTCGCATATCCGGGATAAAGGAAATTGTTTGGTGATTGCCATCGAACGTAGCGGCCAGTCGATTCTGAATCCGGATGCGGGTGTGATTTTCCAGGTTGATGATCTGGTATGGGTGGCAGGCGAGCGCGACAAGCTCGAAGCGTTGCTTGAAGAGGTTAATCAGAAGAGTCCGTTGGCAGAAGAATGGATCGTGATAGAAAAAAACGGGGACCAATAAGATCCCCGTTTTTAATTATTTTGAAAAGTGCGATTATCAGCAAGCTTTGAAACTCATATCCAATCCCTTTACAGAGTGGGTAAGCGCTCCTACCGAAATATAATCTACACCACACTCTGCGTATTGACGCAAAGTAGCGAATGTGATTCCGCCTGATGATTCGGTTTCTACGCGACCGTTGATCAGTTCAACCGCCTTGCGAGTATCCGCAGGAGTGAAGTTATCCAGCATAACGCGATCAACTCCTACAGCCAAAGCCTGGTTAAGCTCATCGAAGTTACGAACCTCAAGCTCGATTTTCAGGTCTTTCCCTTTTTCCTTGCAATATTCTTTCGCTTTTGTAACCGCTTTTTCGATGCCACCTGCAAAATCAACATGGTTGTCTTTCAGCAGAATCATATCGAACAAGCCGATGCGGTGATTTACACCACCACCGATTTTTACAGCGGCTTTCTCAATCATACGCAAGCCCGGAGTGGTTTTGCGGGTATCCAATACGCGTGTTTTAGTCCCTTCAAGCTCTTTTACATATTTATTGGTAACGGTAGCGATACCGCTCATACGCTGCATGATGTTAAGCATAAGACGCTCAGTCTGCAATAACGACTGGATTTTACCCGATACGATGAATGCTATGTCACCCGGTTTTACATGTGCGCCATCTTCAATGAAGATTTCCATTTTCAATTCCGGATCGAAAGCGGCAAACACTTTTTTCGCCATCTCAACACCGGCAAGAATACCTTCTTCTTTAATTAAAAGTTTCGATTTTCCCATAGCGTCTGCAGGGATACAGCTTAGCGTTGTATGATCGCCGTCGCCAATATCTTCGGCAAAAGCCAGCTTAATCAAATCGTCGATTAGATTATTCATTGAAATTTTCTATTCTTATTTGGTGAATTAAATATTTGTTATTCGTTTTGCGCATCAGCAGATGTACCCTGAATTTTCCTTTCTGGGTATTCAGTATACCCACCAGAAATCCGGTGTCGCCTTTTTCACTGCTGTGTATCACCTCAAACCCGTGGGGTGAAGTGGCCTTGAAGAAATTGGTCAGTTGCAATTCTGTTTTTCGTTTATCAGAATCGGCTACCAAGCCGGGCATCGTCAGATTTACCTGATTGGCAAGCGACCCACGCAGTAGCGGAGCATTTCCTTTGCGGAAACAGTCTGCTATATGCTCGGACAAGCCTTGAGAGAATACCGATAGCGTAAAAAGTACCGGTAAAAATAAAGTAAGTAGAAATCGTTTCATTGGTTTCTATTTAATGGTGGTAACGCTTATAATCTCCCCAGGGGTGGAAACCCGGTTTCCTTCAATCATCTCTTTTTCGTATCTTTATGCCCGTTAAGCGGAGTATTCCGCGAAAGGTATAAATGACACCTTTGCAAATGTATAAAAAATCCGCAAATACTCTTTCCGGTTTTGCTCGGATAAATAAATAACGGTATATATGAAGATTCTTTTTTTAGTCGTGGGTAAAACAAACGGGAAATATTTTAACGAAGCTATTGACGACTATCGCAATCGCCTGAAGTTTTATATCCCTTTTGAGATGGAAGTGATACCGGAATTGAAAAACGCCAAGAACCTAAGCTTCGAACAGCAAAAAGAGAAAGAGGCCGATTTGATACTGAAATCGTTGCAGGGCGGCGACCATGTCGTGTTGCTCGACGAAAAAGGGAAGGAGTTCACCTCTTCGCAGTTTTCCGCCTATATTGAAAAGAAGATGCATACGGTCAATAAACGGTTGGTATTCATTGTAGGGGGGCCGTACGGATTCTCCGACCGTGTTTACGCGGCCGCCGCCGAAAAAATCGGCTTGTCAAAAATGACCTTTTCCCATCAGATGGTGCGTCTGTTCTTTATCGAACAGATTTACCGTGCATTCACCATTATGAACAACGAGCCCTATCATCATGAATGATAGGGCCCGGTTATAGTTTTATTTCTTCAGATATTGCTCGAATCCGTCGCTCATCTTGATTTCGTTTTTTTCGCCGTCGGCAGAATAGATAAAATAAGCCTCAATCTCCGGATTGTTATGCACTACTGCAAGGCTCTTTTCTAATCCCATCACCATAAAAGCCGTAGCGAAGGCATCCGCCGTCATGCAATCGGGAGCAATCACCGTAGCGCTCAGCAACGTGTGCTCTACCGGATATCCCGTGCGCGGGTCAATCGTATGCGCCACCCGTTTGCCGTCCTTGTAATAAAAATTACGGTAGTTGCCTGAAGTAGCCATCCCGCCGTTGCAAATACTGATAATGTCTTGTATTTCGCCCGAAGAGGCCGAAGCATCTTCAATCGGCTTGTTGATGCCGATACGCCAGCATTTTCCGCTCTTGTTCTTGCCCCGGGCGGTTACTTCCCCTCCGATTTCAACCATGAAGTTGCGCACCCCTTTGGTTGCCAGAAATTCGCCGATCACATCACACGCATATCCTTTGGCAATCGCCGAAGCGTCAAGCATGATGCGGCTGTCTGATTTAATCACTTTCTTGCCTTCGAGCTTCACTTTCTCGAATCCCACAAACGTGCGGATCGAATCGATCATTGCCGGCGTAACGCTCTCGCTTTTCTTAAACCCGAAGCCCCAGGCATTCACCAATGGTGCCACCGTCATATCGAAACTTCCCTCCGTGGCATCGCTTACCGCGCGTCCTTTCAGAAATACACGCGTAAACCATTCGTCGGCTTCTACATTCGGATCATTCTGATTGATGCGCGAAATAACCGACTGCTTGTTGAAGGTCGATAATGAATTATCGAATCGTTGCAGTTCTGCTTTGATTTGATCATGAATATCGTCCGGATATTCATAAGAAATATGATAAAGCGTGCCAAATACGGTACCTTCATTCCGCTGATAAATTCCGCTTCCTCCCGCTTCATTGTCCCGCAAAAAATAGAATGCCAGAAAAACGATTAAAAAAATCACACTGGCAATAAATCCTCTTTTCTTCATTATATCTAATTCTTTTTTAACACCCTCATCAAACCTTCTCCCGATATCGTTTTATCTGAAAAAAGGGAGTCGGTAATAGATGTTGTAACAAAATCCGAAGCTATTTCCGTTCGCCCCGTATCCGGGAATATACCATGGCACGGCCGTCGGAGTATCACCCTCTTTAAGCAGCGGTTTGAAATAAACCATCCACCCCATATAAAGGTTTTTGAATACTTTTACACGGATACCGCCCCCGATTTCGAGCCAATGAGAAGTAAACTTCTGGTCGAGCAAATCGTAAGGGCCGCTCGGATCCCAATACCCGTTTTCATAAGTAAGGTTTGTGATATTCGCCCGATAAGAAGAGAATCCGTACCGGAGTCCCACAATCAGGAAATTGGGCGAATCACTTTTATATTTGAAGTTATAATTCATTCCCACACGCCCGTAGAAAGCCGGTTTCCCTTCATAATGAAATCCGCGGTCGGCTGTGGTTTTGGCGCTTCCCACGCCAAACGATACCTCCGGGAAGAAACGGTTGAGCAGATTCGCCTCTACAACTCCCTCGTAGCCGCCGTATTTCTGACCGAAAGCGCGCATGATCGGATCGGCGATATTCACCCCCACCATGATTCCGTTGAATAACTTCCGGTGCTGTTTCGCCGTATCCGCCTTCATCGTGATAGCCGATGCGGCTTGCTTAGCAGTATTGCGCGTCTGAGCTGTAACTCCGGTTACCGTGCAAAGAAGCAACAGATTAATAGTAAAGTGTAATATTCTGTGTTTTCTCATTCTTTACTTCCGGATTTACAATTTCGAGATTCTTGATCAGGTGATTGGTGTGGAGCACCGAGTCCAGATAATTCTGCACCGTACAACCGCAATCAATGGTCAGGAAATAAACTTGGTTTTTATAATAAAAAGATAATGTGTCGCGCAGCGTATCTGTTTCGGATACCGGAAATTCGAATAACATTTTCGTACACGTGGTATCCGGATTGAGTAACAATGCGAGCGACTTGAAACTGGTAGAATTTTGAATCATCACGCTATCCTCTTTCTGTCCGATTCCGTAAACGGATACCGATTTCGGCGGAACGGGCGATGTGCCGGCTACCGGCACCAGCGATGCTACGGTATAGCTCGTAGTTGCTTCCGTACACCCCTCATCTCCGCACCCCGTAAAAGCCAGCATGCACGCGCCAACGAATCCGGCAGCGAAAATATATTTCAGATTTTTTCCCATCGTACAATTTCAGTTAACGGTTTGCGCACTTTCGGAATCTCTTTCCATTGGTCGGGCTTTTTCATATATCCCACCGGCAAGATGGCGATCGGTTCGATATGATCGGGGATATGAAAATTATGACGCAACGAAACGATGTCGAAATTGCATACCCAGCAAGATCCCAGTCCTGCGTCGGTAGCGGCCAGGCACATATGCTCGGTGGCAATCGCCACGTCGATGTCGCTGAAATCCTTGTCGTCGATTTTTCGTTTCCATCCCTGATTATGGTCGGCGCAAAGAATAATATAGCAAGGAGCCGTTTTAAACCATTCGCGATGATAACATTCCTGCAGTTTGACTTTGTTTTCCTGCTCGCGCACTACAATAAACAACCAGGGTTGAAAATTGACAGACGACGGCGCAAGACGTCCTGCATTCAAAATATATTCCAGTTTTTCGCGTTCAACCGGTTTATCTTCATAATCGCGTACCGAACAGCGCCGGTTGCATAATTCCAGAAAGTCCATACGTATAAGTTGATAGATTTCTTAATAAAAACAATTTATTCTTTCGTTTTGCTCAAACCGTTTTGCTCAGATCTTCTGTTCAATCTGATACAGGTTGTTTCGCTCGCTCGAATTACGAGAGATCAATTCGCCCAAAAAACCGGTCAGAAACAATTGAGTACCCAGTATCATCGCCGTCAGCGCCAGATAAAAATAAGGCGTGTCGGTCACCAGTCGGTATGGGATACCCGAAGAGAGTGCATATAGCTTGTAAGCTCCTACCGCGATAATCGAAAAGAATCCGAGTATAAACATAAGCGTACCCAGCAACCCAAAAAAGTGCATCGGCTTCACGCCGAAGCGCGATAAAAACCACAGCGTCATCAGGTCGAGATAGCCGTTTACAAAACGGTCGAGCCCGAATTTCGTTATCCCGTATTTGCGCGACTGATGTTGTACCGCCTTTTCGCCGATTTTCGTAAACCCGGCGTTTTTCGCCAGATAAGGAATATAGCGGTGCATATCACCATACAGCTCGATGTTTTTTACAACCTCGCAGCGGTAAGCCTTTAGGCCGCAATTGAAATCGTGCAGTCGGATGCCCGATACCTTGCGCGCCGTCGCATTGAATAATTTGGTCGGAAGGGTTTTCGAAAGCGGATCATAACGCTTCTTCTTCCACCCCGAAACGAGGTCGTACCCCTCTTCGGCAATCATCTTATAAAGCGCCGGTATTTCGTCGGGACTATCCTGTAAGTCGGCATCCATGGTGATTACCACATCGCCTTTGGCCTCGCCAAACCCGATATGCAGCGCGGGCGACTTCCCATAGTTACGGCGGAACTTGATGCCCCGTACGGCCGGGTATTTCTGTTGCAGATCGGTAATCACGTCCCATGATCGGTCGGTGCTTCCGTCATTGATAAAAATCACTTCATACGAAAAGCGGTTCTCCTGCATTACGCGATCGATCCAGCTCATCAGCTCCGGGAGCGATTCTTCTTCATTATATAAGGGTACAATGACTGAAATATTCATACGGTTACGGTATGTGTCGTTTAAAGTTTATGTGATATTAGCGCGAAATATTTGTGGGAGCCGTTCTTTTTACGACGGCTGCGATAGCAAGCGAAATCAATCCTCCGAAAAACAGGTTATTGAAAATACCTTGAAATGCCATCTGAATAGGGGATGGCGCCGCGGCACTTTTATAATTGTTGATGAGTTCGTTCATTGCCGGGCTCTCTTTCAGGTCGGAAAGCGATTCGAGCGCGGTAGTGATTTGCGAAATCTGTTCATGGATATATGCCGGATTGATAAACTGAAAATAGGCATATTGCGCCAACGCTTCCGGAAGCGATGCGAAAAAGATCAGGAGCATCGATAAGCTCCATGCTTTGCCGAATTCGAGCACCCCGGCGTTCTGTCGATCGCGGAAGTTGCGCAGCATCCAGTAAATTACAAACGGAATACCGATTAATAAAATCCATGAAAGAATAGAAAGCACTAAAATTTTAGAGCTGATTACCGTAATTCCGAATTTCAGAATAAAATAGGCGCCCAAAAGCAGCCCGTATTCCATTGCAAAGTGATTGAGTTTGTTTCTTTCTTCTGTCATTATAATGATGGTCTTATGCAAAAACAGGGATTCAACCGTAGAATTGTCTTTTTTTCAGTTAAAACCCTCTCTTGCAAAAGTACCATTTTTTTAATAAAACCCCTGTTTTAGCGATTGGATAAATGAAAGCGAAATTTTTTTTCAAAAAAGTTTCATCGCTAACTGATTTGTTCTCAAACTTATGGGTGTTTTGTTGGATTTTTTTTGAAAACGAAGTGTTGCAGGTTCGGAATTTATGTCTACTTTTGCATCGGGTAAGTGCTACACGGCATGCTCCTTTCGAATCCCCCAGGGCCTGACCGCAGCAAGGGTAGGAAGTTGTAGCGGCGCGATGTGGATAGCTTACCCACCTGCCTCTTTAGCTCAGTTGGCCAGAGCACGTGATTTGTAAT
>JAVVPN010000100.1:0-82 GCA_036655755.1 Bacteroidales bacterium
GAGGTTATGGGAGGCGCGTGAATAGATCAGTCGGTTGGCGGGTTGAGGTAGGGTGATCGTGGCGAGCGAACTTAACTCGGCA
>JAVVPN010000100.1:92-9364 GCA_036655755.1 Bacteroidales bacterium
GGGTATAACTGACCGTATCGGCATGGAACGGGGTGGTAATCGCAACGGGTAAGAGATCGGTGAGCCGGAAATGGGCGCACGAATCGTAAACAACCACGTTGGCGGTGAGGTTATGGGAGGCGCGTGAATAGATCAGTCGGTTGGCGGGTTGAGGAAGGGTGATCGTTGCGAGCGAACTTAACTCGGCATAGGCGAGATTGAGCGGCCCGGAATCGGGATATTCCATAAAGAAGCGATAGAGGTTGCGGGGAGTGGCGTTGAATATGACGATTTCTCTTTGGGGATCGACGGATTCGCCGACCGCTTTGAGTAACATGATATCGTCGATGTAGAAGCGATCTACGCAGGAGAGGGTGATTTTGGATTGAGAATTCAAGTTTTCTAAAGGGACCCGAAAGGTAGTAAATGACTCGGATTGGATTGTAACGGAGGTGGATTGCTTCGGATCGGATACGGTTACTTTGAAGTCTTTTGCAGGTATACCCTTCCAAAGACCAGCTCGGAAAGCCAGTATGAAATCGCCAGTTACATTGAGTGCGGGGGTAGTGATGGAGCCTCCGACCTCTGTAGTTCCTAAACGGAGACAATGATAGGCGTTATAGGTTTTATCGCCGAAAGTCCACTCCGGATAATCCTTTGGGTTGACAGAAGTATACCCGTTTGCCCACAGACTATCGTTACCGCCCAATCCGCAGGAACGGTCGAACGACTCTTTAAACCATACTTCGTAGAGTTGCGGGATAATATCGGAAAAGGTGATACGGGCTTCTTCACTGACAAGCGTATCAAACCGAGCATAAGCACGCACCTCCATATCGTGGGTGATTGGAAAACGGACGGGAGAATGACCTTGTTGATATTCGCCATCGGCTATCGCATAATAGATCGTGGTGACCGGATTTGCCCGGATAATCACACTGTCTCGACCGGAAAACTCGTTCAACACAATCGTAGGGGCAGCTAATCGGGGTGAATACCAGGCCTCAGTCCAGGCACTGGAATCCATCCCGGCTAGGACAGCCTGTACCTTGATTCGTTGACGGGGGGTGATTATTAGAACTGGAGATTTGATTTCAGCGCCGTCCTCATCATAAAAACGGGCGTCGGGAGTTTTGGAAGAGAGGTGTATGGGAGTACCGTATTCTATGAGGAGAGGTGCTTCGGCGGTTCCACCGGCGGGAGTAAGCTGTGGGGCTGCCACCTTGGTTTCGTCCACGGATTCAACAGAAATCTTTTTCAGATAGATGGCTTTAGAAGAGATGGGCTGGCTCCATTTTAAAACAACCTCTCCTTGGGCGCTTCCTGGGAAGGTATAAGAGGTAAGATTGGATGTGAGATTCTGTACTTCTCCAAACGATTTTCCGCCCACCAAAACTTCCAATGTGGCGGATATATCGTTTGCCCCTTTCGTGGTAATAGTTATTTTTTTAATTGTTTTATCGAATCCGGAGGTTGTGATCGATAATTCTCGGACCGGATTAGTCCCGGTTCCGAATTGTTGTCCATAAGTCTGGTCAGATATCCATGAATTATCATTATCGCCTTGGGCATCCCAGCTTATGTTATTTAAAATAACTATTCCGGATTTTTTCCATTCGGCCTTTTCAAAAGTGTATTCATAATAATCTGTAACCTGTGCAGATAGGGATACAGATATAAAGAGCCCCATTAAGAAGAGCTTCGTTCTTAATAAAACAGTGTTTCTCATGGTAAGATAGTGTTATGACAAAAAATAAAGGGATTATGCCTGTTGATTTCTCATCAATCTGACATAATCCCTAATTTATTATTTTTTATTTAAGTGCCTGTTCGATATCGGCAATAATATCGTCGGCATCTTCGATTCCTGTTGAAAAACGAATCAGATCGGGTGCGACTCCGGCCGTGATCAGCTGTTCGTCGGTAAGCTGACGATGCGTATGGGATGCGGGATGAAGTACCGAAGTACGCGCATCGGCCACATGCGTTACGATGGCTGCCAGCTTCAGGCTATCGATGAAATGAAGCGAGGCTTCGCGGCCCCCTTTCAGTCCGAATGACAATACGCCGCACGATCCGTTCGGCAGGTATTTCTGAGCCAGGGCATAATACTTATTCGACGGCAATCCGGGATAGTTCACCCATGCCACGGCCGGGTGTTGCTCGAGGTATTCGGCTACGCGTTGGGCATTTTCACAATGACGCGCCATGCGCAGGTGGAGCGTTTCTAATCCGATATTCAGCAAGAACGCATTCTGCGGCGACTGAGAGGACCCGAGGTCGCGCATCAGCTGCACGGTAGCTTTGGTGATGAAAGCTCCTTTTCCGAACGACTCAGTGTAGGTAAGGCCATGGTAGGAAGGATCGGGACAGGTTAGTCCGTGAAACTTATCGCCATAGGCACTCCAGTCGAAATTTCCACTGTCTACAATCGCTCCGCCAAGGCAAGTGGCATGACCATCCATATACTTCGAAGTGGAATGGGTTACGATATCCGCGCCCCATTCGAACGGACGACAGTTGATCGGAGTAGCAAAGGTATTATCCACCATCAGCGGTACTCCGTGGGCATGCGCGATATTGGCGAATTTTTCGATGTCAAGAATAGCGACTCCCGGATTGCTGATTGTTTCGCCAAACATCACCTTTGTGTTGGGACGGAAAGCGGCATTGATCTCCTCTTCGGAAGCATCCTGATCGACAAACGTAACTTCGATGCCCATTTTCTTCATGGTTACGGACATCAGGTTGAAACTTCCCCCGTAAATGGCGGAAGCACTCACGATATGATCTCCCGCTTCGCAGATATTCAGCAACGCGTAGAAAGTGGCTGCCTGGCCGGAAGCCGTGAGCATGCCGGCTACTCCCCCTTCGAGCGCCGTGATTTTTGCTGCTACAGCCTCATTGGTGGGGTTTTGCAAACGGGTATAAAAAAATCCGGCCTCTTCGAGGTCAAATAAGCGTGCCATCTGTTCGCTCGTTTCATACTTAAATGTTGTGCTTTGATAGATAGGAAGCACGCGTGGTTCCCCTTTGGCGGGAGACCATCCTCCTTGTACGCAGATGGTATTTCTCTTCATTTGTAAATAATCTATTTTTTCTGTTGCAAATATGTGTTCATATTTTCGGCAGCCCGACGTCCGTCACCCATCGCCAGAATCACCGTGGCGCCTCCGCGTACGATATCGCCTCCGGCAAAGATATCCGGCACATCCGACTGCATCGTTTCTTCATTGACAATGACGGTACCCCATTTGCTGACATCCAGTCCGCTGATAGAACTTGGAATCAACGGATTGGGCGATACACCTACCGATACGACGGCCACATCCACATCAATCGTTTCGGTTGCCCCCGGTATTTCGACCGGAGAGCGGCGACCGGATGCATCGGGTTCGCCCAACTCCATTTTTTGGAGTACCATTTGGCGTAAGTGGCCCTTTTCGTCGCCGATATAGGCAATTGGATTATGGAGGGTCATAAACTCGATCCCCTCCTCCATTGCATGGTGAATCTCTTCGCCTCGCGCCGGCATCTCCTCAAGAGAACGGCGATACACGATCATGGCGCGCTCGGCTCCCATTCGTTTTGCCGTACGTACCGAATCCATGGCAGTGTTTCCGCCACCGATTACGGCGATATTGCGTCCGTTCAATACCGGTGTGGGATTTCCCGGTTGTCCGGCACCCATCAGATTAATACGGGTCAGGTATTCATTGGCCGACATCACTCCGATGAGGTTTTCGCCGGGAATATTCATAAACCGCGGTAATCCGGCTCCCGAGCCTACAAAGATACCTTTGAAACCCATTTCATGCATATCTTCGTACGAAAGAGTTTTCCCCACCACCACATTCGGCATGAATTTCACACCCATTTGGCGCATGATATCGATTTCCGCATCTACGATGTGGTTAGGCAGGCGAAATTCGGGAATACCGTATTTCAATACTCCTCCGATTTCGTGAAGCGCTTCGAATACGGTTACATCATAGCCGTATTTTGCCATATCACCGGCAAACGCAAGGCCTGCCGGCCCCGATCCTACCACGGCGATCTTCATGCCGTTGGGAGCAGCAACCGGGGGAACTTCGGTCAAACCGTTCTCGCGTTCATAATCGGCTGCAAAACGCTCGAGATAACCGATGGCGACCGCCTCTTTCCCCATCCGTAGGTGAATGCATTTCGATTCGCATTGCTTCTCTTGCGGACATACACGCCCACATACTGCAGGCAATGAACTGGTTTCCTTTATCGCCTGAGCAGCCAGGGCAAATTCTTCCCGTTCGATATTCTTAATGAATTTCGGGATATTAATTCCTACCGGACAACCCTGCATACAAGTGGGATCGGGGCAATCGAGACAACGGGTAGCCTCGAGCATCGCCTGCTCTTTGGTGAGCCCACAACTCACCTCCTCTTTACACGTTATACGATATTGCGCATCGAGTTCGTTCATTTTGGCGCGCGGAGTTTCGGTGCGCTCTTTATTTTTTTTGCTCTTCCGGAGATCTTCGCGCCACGCTTGTGCACGTTCCTCCTTCAGCATCTCTTTTGTAGCCATATCTTAACTGTTTCCTTATTTTTCAAGTTCCTTATATGAGTTTAATCGCATCAGCATCTCGTCGAAATCAACTTGGTGTGCATCGAATTCGGGACCATCCACACATACGAATTTTGTTTTTCCTCCTACCGTAATCCGGCAGGCCCCACACATTCCGGTACCATCTACCATGATTGTATTGAGCGAAGCTACGGTTGGAATATTGTATTTACGAGTCAGCAACGATACGAACTTCATCATGACGGCCGGCCCGATGGTAACGCACATATCTACCGGTTCGCGGTTGATCACCTCTTCCACCCCGTTCGTAACCAACCCTTTTTTTCCATACGAGCCATCATCTGTCATGATAATCACCTCGTCCGAATGACGACGCATCTCTTCCTCAAGGATTACCAGATCTTTCGTACGGGCTGCAAGCACCACAATTACACGATTACCTGCATTATGGAATGCTTCTACAATCGGTAACAACGGCGCTACGCCTACGCCACCACCACAACATACTACCGTACCCACTTTCTCGATATGAGTAGCCTGTCCGAGCGGGCCAACGAGGCTCGTGATCTCATCTCCCTCATTTAAATTGGTTAATGCCTGTGATGATTTGCCCACTGCCTGGACAACAAGTGTGATGGTGCCTTTTTTCGTATCGGCTGACGCAATCGTCAACGGAATTCGCTCACCCTGCTCTCCTGTACGAACAATTACAAAATGACCTGCCTTGCGAGCTTTGGCTATCAATGGGGCCTCCACCTCCAGCCGAACCACTTTTTCTGAAAAATACTCTTTGGAAATGATTTTGTTCATTGAATATATTTTTAAATTTATTCACTATCAGACATACTCGCAAAGTTATCTTAAAAATCGATATTCAAAAGAAGAATACACTCAAAACCAATGCATATCATTCTTACATCCGACTTTAAAGCTAAGCTATACCCTATTCAAATACTGCCTATTATTTACATATTTTATTTAAATACATTTATCCGAGTAAATATATTTAATTTGCAGGGAGATACTCATATGCCTTGTTGAAGGGGTTTATTTATAAAAATAATTTAATCAGTCATAATCTTAGAGCGTTTATTAAATGTTACATTGTAAATTTGCAACAAGAACAAGCCTCATTTTAAATATATCCGTTATTTTTATTAAACCATTTTAATATCAAAGGCGTAAATTTTAAATTTGCAGGAATATAATCCCAAAATCGATTATGAACATACCCTTATTTGATACAAAAGAGCCCGGGAAGAACGATGGGCTTAAGAAAAGTTTTATTCATTTTTTTATCCGACACGGAGCATCTACAATTGCCGACATTGCTCGTGAGAGTGATCTGAGCATTCCTACCGTGACAAAAATCCTTACAGAAATGCTGCAGGAGGGATTATTGATTGAATGTGGAAAGAGCGAGAACAGCGGAACACGCAAAGCTACCCTTTTCAACATCAAACCCGATCTGTGCTATTTCATGGGAATCGATATCCGCCAGTCGTCTATTCTGATCGCGGTAACTGATTTTGCAGGGAAACTTGTATTTTGGAAAGAGTGTCTGGGTTATAAAATATCGGCTAATGCCGACGAGCTACCGGCCGCTTTGGAAATCATTGATTCGGTTTTCGAAGAGATTCCGGTAGACCGGACTAACATACTCCGTATCGGTATCGCCCTGCCGGGTAAAATCGACATCATGCAAGGGATCAGCAACTCATACCTATACCAGGAAGGATTGGTACTTGCCGACCTGTTTGAAGAGCGCTACGGCATACCGACACGCATTGACAATGACACGCGTGCAATGTGTTACGGCGAATATATGTGCGGTATCGGGAATGGCGAACAAGACGTGGTATATGTAAATATGAGCTGGGGACTCGGCATGTCATTAATTACCGAAGGACGCCTTTATTATGGCAAGTCCGGATTTTCGGGCGAGTGGGGACATGTAAACGCCTTCGACAATGAAATTCTGTGTTACTGCGGAAAAAAGGGATGCCTCGAAACAGAAGTATCGGGACGCGCTATTCACCGACAACTGATTGAAAAATACCGTAACGGATGTTCGACCATTCTGAGCGACAAACTTGAAAGTGGCGAGCGGCTGACGCTCGAAGATATTCTGGATGCCATTAAAAAAGATGATATCCTATCGATCGAGCTGGTAGAATCGGCCGGGCGTCTGCTGGGCAAGCACATTGCCGGATTGCTCAATATCTTCAATCCCGAACTGATTATCCTGGGCGGAATCGTAGGGGGCATCGGCGATTATCTGGCCTTTCCGGTAAAAACGGGAATCATGAAATACACCCTCAATTATGTCAATAACGATACGCAACTGAAAGTTGCCGTATTAGGCCGTCAGGCAGGTGCCATCGGGTCGTGCATGCTGGTGAGAAGCAAGTGCCTCGGAGTGATTGCTTTTTGATAAAAATACAAATGGGACTGCTCAAAAAAAGAGCAGTCCCATTTTGCTTATAATTCAATCATTTGGCTATCAGAAAATCCGTTATAATCGGAAAATGATCTGATAACTTCGACTCTCCCCGATAAGTTGAAAGCATTTTCAAACCCCGATCGGGTAAAAAATAGATGTAGTCGATTTTTATCGTCGGGTTATTGGTATGAAAAGTATTTAATGCATTTGTGCCATTTATCCAGCCTTTCATCTCTTTCTTTATCACCTTTGAGTCGGGGCGTGCATTAAAATCACCGGCAATTACAATCGGTTTGTCCTGAATAGTCCTTACCTGTTTTTTTATAAATCGCACCTGTTGAATCCGTGCTTCTTCGGAAGAAACTTCCAAATGAGTGCAAATAAAAATCAATGGTAGCGAATCCGGCAATTCCACTTCTGCCATTAGCATGATACGCTGTTCCTTCTTAGGATCCGGATTAGGCAGTAAGATACGCCGACTGCTAATCAATGGATATTTTGACAAAATACCAACTCCATAATAGCCATCTCGGTATGGAATCGCCTTTCCATATAAACCGAACATATCCGTTGCATTGGCAAGCGCATTGATCATTGCCACACCGTTCTGGTGGGGAGCCCTTTCACGGTTCGTTTTCCAGTCTACCTCTTGTAAAGCGACCAAATCGGGATTTTCCTTTCGTATATACTCCGCAATCTCCTCCATCGAGGCCATCTCGCCGAAGCGCAGGTTATACGTCATTATCCGCAAGGTATCAGTAGGCGACTGACACATCGCTTGCAGCCAACCGACTCCACAAAAAACAATTAATAATATTTTCTTCAGCATACGCTTCTTAAATTATATTACAATTCATATGTAAATATATGATATTTAATCAAGAAAGCTGTATTTTCTTATCAGACAATCGACTCTCTTCCGCTTTAAAGCCCATCACATGACTTTCAACAGAATCGTCTACTGTACTCGACAGATAAGTCGGATCCTGATGGTGCACCGCAAGTACAAAATCCCTTACCAAGCCCCAGTCACCACCGCCATGACCGGCTCCCTTATACGCTTCAAGTTCTTCTACCGGCTGGTTCCAGCGGGTCTTTTTATGTGTAAGAAAATCGGTAGCCACAAATTCTGTCATATCCCCCACGATATCCCCTTTGGTACCCATGATACGCGTACGACGTCCGCTGTATGAAGTAAATGCCTCCATTGAAAATGCCGCCGTGATTCCGGTTCCGAACACCATGTTGGCCACATAATGGTCGCACTGGTCATTATTCATGCGGAAAACACACTTCCCATAGTTGGTAGTGCGTAATTTCTCGGTAATTAGCGCGTCATCCACTTTCGGCAAATCGAATACCTTCAGCATACGATGGCGACGAACATAGATATTCACTGCAGAATAAGCACACTGTTTTTCATGCGGACAGTCAAGACAACGCTCAGTAGCATCCGCAGGAGCATTTTCAGGGCGGAAAAAGGCCACGCCTCCGTCTGCCGAAATTGATTTGCAGGGTTGATTCACAAGCCAGCGAATGATATCAAGGTCATGACATGATTTAGCAAGAATAATCGGTGTGGTTTCTTTCGAGTTATGCCAGTTGCCACGCACATAAGAGTGAGCCATATGGTCGAACAAGATCGGTTCCATGTGCTGCACGCTTACGATATCGCCTACGATACCGGATTCGAGCGCCTGCTTCAATGCCACGAAGTATGGAGCATAATGTAAAACATGGCATACCCCTACGATCTTATTGTATTTCTTAGATTGTGCCAGAATCGCCTTGCACTCTTCCTCGGTAGGAGCGATTGGTTTTTCGAGCAATACATCATACCCCGCCTCCAACGCTTTCATGCAGGGTTCGAAGTGTAAATTATCGGGTGTACTAATGATTACCGCATCTGCAAATTTCGGCACGGTAAACACCTCGCTCCAATCGCCGAACCGATGTTCGGCCGGGATGTTGAAGCTATCCCCCATTTTGTTTTTACGATATTCGTTAATGTCTGAAACCCCGATCACATTAAGTGTATTCGGGAATTTTTCGGCATAGCCGGCATACGCGTTTCCTCGTCCTCCCGCACCAATGACAATCACCGTTACCGGCTTATCTATTTCGACATTCAGATCCCGGTTTTTTGATATAAATTCAGCAAACTCATCTTGTTCATCTGTTTTAACCGTTGATTTTTTATTCCCGGCTACCGAGCCCTGACAACCGAGCAAAGAATAACCGGCAACACTTACTCCTAAAAGACGGAGGAATTCAAGTCTGTTCATA
>JAVVPN010000101.1:0-9182 GCA_036655755.1 Bacteroidales bacterium
TCCAACCGACCCGAGATGGGACGAGCTTAAGAAATTAATAGATAATAATTAAAATAAAAAAAAATGGCACATCCTAAGAGAAGACAATCAAAGACGAGAACAGCCAAAAGAAGAACTCATGACAAAGCTCTAGTTCCTACAGTAGTAGTTTGCCCTAACTGTGGCGGATGGCACCTATACCACACTGTATGTGGTGAGTGTGGATACTACCGTGGTAAGTTAGCTATTGAGAAAGAAGCTGCTATCTAATTTGTTTGTAAAGAAACAAATTCAAACATTTGAATAAAAAATTAAGCCCTAATGTTTATCTTTAGGGCAATTTTTTTATTTATACCTCAGAACGTCATTATCGCTTATGAAAAAGACAAATGCTATAATCACCGGCATAGCTGCATATGTTCCTGATTATATTCTAAATAATGAAGAGTTGTCGACAATGGTCGATACAACAGATGAGTGGATAACAACCCGTATCGGTACCAAAGAACGCCATATCCTAAAAGGTGAAGGAACCGGAGCGTCTGATCTGGGAGCACCTGCCGTAAAAGAACTACTTCAGAAAACAAATACTCAGCCGGACGAAATTGAATTGGTGATTTGCTCCACTTCAACCCCCGACTACCGTTTCCCTTCTACCGCTTCTATTATTTCAGAAAAGTGTGGTATCAAGAAAGCTTTTTCATATGATATCCAGGCTGCATGTTCGGGCTTTTTATTTGCCCTGCAAACAGCTGCCGCATTTGTTCAGAGCGGAATGTATAAAAAAGTAATCGTAGTGACAGCCGAAAAGATGTCTTCTATGGTTGATTATACCGATCGTGCAACCTGTCCGATTTTCGGTGACGGAGGAGCTGCCGTAATGCTTGAGCCTTCTGACGAAGAATTGGGTGTAATGGATGCCCTTTTACACACCGACGGTGTAGGTATGTCTCACTTGATGATGAAGGCCGGAGGTTCGGTAAACATCCCAACCTACGAAACCGTAGATCGCAAAGAGCATTGCATTTATCAGGAAGGCCGCGTAGTATTCAAATACGCCGTTTCTTATATGTCTGAAGCTTCTGCTCAGATCATGGAAAAAAACAACCTTTCATTCAACGATGTAGATTGGTTCGTACCACATCAGGCAAACCAGCGTATCATTGACGCTGCTGCTCAACGCATGGGCATCGATTCGTCGAAAGTGATGGTGAATATCCAGCGCTATGGTAATACCAGCTCTTCATCTATTCCATTGGCATTAGCCGAATGGGAAAGCCAGTTGAAAAAAGGCGACAATATTATCCTTGCTGCCTTCGGCGCCGGATTCACATGGGGGGCACTTTACCTGAAATGGGCTTATGACGGAAAATAATTAAAATTAAATAATCCCTTTATACATAAACGTATCCCCACGGGGATGCGTTTTTTTGTATATCTTTGTATTTCATTCGAGTAATAGCTAATTTGTTTATGCATAAAGCCGGTTTTGTAAATATCGTAGGAAATCCCAATGTGGGGAAATCCACCCTGATGAACTCTTTGGTCGGAGAGCGGATCTCAATTATCACATCGAAAGCGCAGACCACCCGTCACCGTATCATGGGGATTGTCAATACGGAAGATATGCAGATCGTTTATTCAGACACTCCCGGAGTTCTTGAGCCCAACTACAAACTACAGCAATCCATGCTTGCTTTTTCGCAGTCAGCTCTTCAGGACGCAGATGTTTTACTGTATGTAACCGATACAGTCGAAACACCTACCAAGAACCAGAAATTCATCGATAAGGTGAATAACCAGCAGGCTCCGATTATTTTGGTAATCAATAAAGTCGATCTCACGGATCAGAAAAAACTGGAAGATCTGGTAGCCCAATGGAAAGAAATCATTCCGAAGGCTGAAATCATTCCGCTTTCGGCACTACTAAAATTCAACCTTGACTATTTGTTGAAACGTATTCAGGATTTGCTTCCCGAATCGCCGCCTTTCTTCGATAAAGACGCGCTGACAGATAAACCTGCCCGTTTCTTCGTAACCGAAATTATCCGCGAAAAGATTCTTGAAGTGTACGACAAGGAGATCCCTTACTCTTGTGAGGTGATGGTTGAACAATTTAAGGAGTCCGATAGTTTGATTCATATAAACGCGGTGATCTTTGTCGAACGCGATTCTCAGAAAGGAATCATTATCGGCAAACAAGGTAGCGCTTTGAAAAAGGTAGGAACGATGGCCCGTAAAGACATCGAAGCCTTCTTCCAGAAAAAAGTGTTCCTTGAAATGCATGTCAAAGTAGAACGCGACTGGAGAAGTCGTGAGAACAAGCTTAAAAGCTTTGGCTATACGCAGGAATAAATCAATAGTAAAACATTTAAACGACTGGGATAGTCGTAACCAATAAAAGAACAGTAATACAGTTTATGGGAAATATCGTAGCAATCGTAGGACGCCCCAATGTAGGTAAGTCTACCTTGTTCAACCGTCTGACTGAAAGCCGTGCCGCAATCGTTAACGATGTGGCCGGAACTACCCGCGACCGTCAGTATGGAAAAGTAGAATGGGGGAAAAGAGAATTCTCTCTGATTGATACCGGTGGTTGGGTTACCAATTCGGAAGACGTTTTCGAAGAGGAGATCAACAAACAGGTATCCATCGCGATGGAAGAAGCGGATGTAATCCTTTTCGTGGTAGACGTAATGAACGGTACTACCGACCTTGATGATGAAGTAGCCAAAATCTTGCGCCGCTCTAAAAAACCGGTAATCCTGATTGCCAATAAGGCCGATAACTTCGACCTTCACTATTCGGCAGCCGAATTCTATTCATTCGGATTGGGCGATCCGTTCCCTGTATCTGCGGTAAGCGGATCGGGTACAGGTGACCTTTTGGATATCATCATCTCTAAATTCACAAAAGATGAAGAACCTGAAGTAATCGAAGACCTTCCGCGCTTTGCCGTTGTAGGGCGTCCGAACGCAGGTAAATCATCAATCATCAACGCGTTCATCGGTGAAGAGCGTTACATCGTAACAAACGTAGCCGGAACAACTCGCGATTCAATCTATTCGAAATACAATAAATTCGGATTCGACTTTTACCTGGTAGATACCGCAGGTATCCGTAAAAAAGGAAAAGTGGTTGAAGATGTCGAATACTACTCAGTACTTCGTTCGGTAAGAGCAATCGAGAATTCGGATGTTTGTATCCTTTTGGTTGATGCCACACGTGGTATCGAAGCGCAGGACCTGAACATCTACCAGCTTATCCAACGTAACAAAAAAGGATTGGTAGTTTGTATCAACAAATGGGACCTTGTAGAAGATAAATCAAACAAAGCGATCAAAGAGCTTGAAAACGCAATTTACGAACGCTTTGCGCCGTTTACCGATTTCCCGATCATCTTTACGTCGGTACTTACAAAACAGCGTATTTTCAAAGTGCTTGAAACGGCTGTCGAAGTATATGAAAACCGTAAACGCCTTGTTCCTACAGCGAAGTTGAACGAATACATGCTTGAAGTGATTGAGCGTTATCCGCCACCGGCGCACAAAGGAAAATACGTGAAGATTAAATATGTTACACAGCTGAAAGATTCGCAAGTGCCAACATTCATCTTCTTCTGTAACCTTCCTCAGTGGGTGAAAGATCCTTACAAACGTTTCCTTGAGAATAAAATCCGTGCAAACTGGGATTTCACCGGTACACCGATCAACATTTTCATGCGTGAAAAGTAAAAAAATAACCGCCCTGCGGTTCTAAAATAAAAAACCACACAATTGGATTTTCAATTGTGTGGTTTTTTTATATCCTTCCATTCGGCTCACGCCCATTATTCAATCGATTTCAGTGGTTCCGATTTTATATGTTCCTGCAGCATGCGCATACTCTTTTGCAATTGATAGCGGTATACCGCGCAAGCCGTAAAGAAATAGAAAATCGTCAGTCCCCATTCAAACACATAATAGTGTTTGATATCTTGCAAGGTGGCTCCACATGAATTGATCTGTACGAATCCCTGAATGCCATACGTCGAAGGGATCATCGATGCTACCCATTGCCATGGACGAGGAATCGAAACCCACGGCCAGGTGATACCCGACATAAACAGAAGCGGAATCGACATAAACACGAAAAACAACATCGGTATTTCACGTCCGCGGATAATGCAAGAGAGCGTCATCCCCATAAAAATTGAAGCCAGTAAGAACGGTGTCATAAACAGAGCCAGCGTAGTCATATCGGCTAATCGAGGGAAATCAAATAGTTCAGGCACTACGATCATCGTCCAGAAAGAAGTAATCACGCTGATGGTTATAAAACACAACGCCTTCCCGAAAATGATACGGAACGTACCGAAATAATGATGATTCAGCGGAATCAGCTCATGGTTGCGGTTTCGCTCCCGTTGCGTGCCGGCCAATAAGCCGATAGCCAATAACAGCGATTGCTGAATAACCAATACCTCTACCGCAGGCATGATGAATGAAGCAAACCCTTGTGCCGGATTATAAAGAGCCAATGAAGCAGCCTTTACCGGATTCAAAGCCATCGACTGTTGTTTAAGGGTTGCACCCACCAATCCTTCCTCCTGCAGAATCTGATTAAACGCTCCCGTTACATCCGTACTTGCCATCAGTACATTCCGGTAAAACAGAAGCGAATTCATATCGCAATACATCATGAGGTTCGATTGTTCCCCCCGATAGATATTCCGTTCAAAATCCCGATTAATATCCAGAATCGCAAAAGCCTTCTGTTCGGCAGTGAGCGCTTTCGCTTCCTCCATGTTCGCCGCATACGATGCTATATGTATCTGTGGCGTTCCGTCGAGCATGCGGCAATACTTCCGACTCAGGGTAGTACGTGAATTGTCTACCACTACAATCGGAATTTCGCGTGGCGTTTCGGGATTATAGATCAAACCGTAAATCACCGGATAACCCAGCGGAAGCAAAAACAGAAAGATCATCGCTCCCCCGTCTTTAAAGATTGTCTTGAACTCCTGCTTCCAGATGTAAGCCGCATCAAGAAATCCTTGGCGAATAGTTCCCCAGATCGAATTCTTATTCATTTGTATATAATCTATTTTTTTACATCAAGGTACAAATGCGCCATTTATACACCTTTTATTTGGTATCTCAACTTTAGGTGAGTTATGGCGGTTCCATTTGTAGATTATTTATTTTTATACTAACGTATAAATGCGCCAACCTTATTTCGATAAGTGATGGCGCTTTCATCGTCATTACGGTTTATAAATCTGTTGATAAAGTGCTTTCTTCAATCGTGGCAACACCGGCAGCGGAGCAAAGATAAACACCGCAAGGGCCAGATAATGAGGCAAACTATACCATAACGGAAGGCCGTTGAGTGCCTGGTCGCCATAAATCAAGAAATAATGGCGTATCGGGAAGAGAGGAGCCAGATAATGGAACGGTTTATACATCGCGATAACCGGTAGGGAGAACCCTACTATCGAGAATGCCACCACCCCTGTCAGGCAGGCGAAACTCAATCCCAAACGCAAGCTTGGCAAGCATCCGATCATGAATACCCCTACCGCCTGGCTCGCGATCACCATCAACATCATCCCGGCAATCATCGGCAAGATGCCGTTCTGCAGCGGGAAGTGCAAATAGCCATACAGATAGATCTGAAGCAATACTCCCAGAATCGTAAACAAGATAGTTTGAGGCAACAGTTTGCCAATCAGAAGACGCAATATCGAGCGGTTGCTGTTTACCAATAAACGGCGAGAGTTGCCCTCCTTGATCTCAATACCGATTACGAACACCGTCATAATAAAGATCATCAGCTCGAGCATACACGGCAGAATCACATTATTTAAGAAGATCGAATAACTGATCCACGGATTCCCCAGCGCGTTCGTATTGAGTACCACCGGCTGCAACTGCGGGGCGATCTCTTCGGCCGACATCCCTTTGGCCAGCATTACCGAGCGTGCTACCGAACCGTTGGCCAGTGCCGCCGATAGTTTCAAAGCCTTATAGGTAAACAACCCCGCAACAAAATAAGCGTCGTTCGAAAAGAACGCCAGTTCCGGCTGCTTTCCCGAAGAGGCTTTCGCTTCGAATCCCTCCGGAATCACCATAAAGGCGTACACCTCGTTGCGTTGCATCGCTTGGCGAGCGGCCGTATAGCTTTCGAGTTTTTGGGTTACCTCTACCGAACTCATGCTGTTGAGCGTGCGGATCAGGTTACGCGATACGTTGGTCTGATCATGATCAACCACCGCTACCGGCAACCGCTCCGGAACTCCGTTCCACATCAGTGTCGTAAAAAAGAAATAACAGAACAAAGGAATCCCCACAATACAGATCAGATATACGGGGCGGCTAAAAAAGCGGCGCCATTCACGCATAAAGATCGCAGATATTCCTTTTTGTATTTTACTCATGAACTCAGGTTTAAATAAACAGATTTAAAATCAGATTTTTCTTTTCCAGATAGCTGTCATACCCGGGCGCAATCCTTCAACCGGTTGGTCGGGACGACAACGTACTTCGAAAGTTTTTGCATCATACTGACCTGTCGATTTAGTCGCACGCCATATTGCATAAGTACCCATATCACGCACCATATAAATCTTCATTTTTACCTCGCGATTGTTAAGCGCAGGCAAAATCAGCGTCAATTCGTCGTTGAGTTGCATCTCATTCAGTAAATCTTCGCGTACATTAAAAGAAACCCACATCTTCTCAAGGTTCAGCAAACTCATGATCGGAGCTCCCGGACCTACCAATTCGCCGTAAAGCGGGTAGATGTCAGAAATCTGTCCGTCGATCGGCGCAACCAAATGCCCGTCGGCAAGATAAGCCTCCACTTCATCGATACCGGCATTGGCTTTCTCAACCATCGCAGCCGCCATCTCTTTATCCTCTTTCTGAGCACCCGCCAAGGCCAGGTCGTATTGTGATTTCGCCGCCTTTTCGGTAGCTACCATTGCTTTATAATTCGCTTCCGCTTCATCACGTTTCTGAGCAGAAGTTACCCCTTTGTCAAACAACGCCTGTACGCGGTCATAGCTTTTTTTAGCAATTTCTACGCCCGCCTGTGCTTTCTGCCACATTTCGTATGCCCCCTGAATCACTTGTCGGCGTGCGCCTGCATCTACTTTTTGGTTTTGAGCGATAGCCGCCTGGCGCATCGCTTCCACCTGCATCAGTTTCGCTTCTGCATCTGCCGAAAAGATCGATACCAAGGTGTCGCCACGTTTTACGTTCTGTCCTTCGGTTACATAAATGTGAGCGATACGTCCCGCAAGTTTACCCGAAATACGGGTTTCGTTAGCTTCCGCTTGTCCCTGAATAACCTCTTCACGTGGTTTAAGCAAGAAAAAGCCTACAATGATCACCAGAATAATAGCCGCCACCAATGCCAGAAATGCCAGCATCAGGTTCTTATTCGATTTTTTTACAGAAGAATTTGTATTCGTGTTCATCTATTTATAATTTATTTTTTAATACCAAGATGGAAAACCGTTTATCTATCTTTAAAAGTTTTTCCCAATCGCTTTCGATAAATATACCTCGCTTAATTTGACCCCGATTTCTGCGTCGATTTTTTCAGCCTGCGCTTTCAGCCACGCGGTCTGTGCTTCGAGTACGTTTTGAGTGGTCAATACTCCTTCCTGATAACCGATTTGAGCATTCTGCAGATTTTCTTCCGCCTTATTCATATTCGAGATGGTCATCAACAGCGTTTTATTCGATTCGTTTACGCGGAATATCGCCTGATTTACCTGCAGGTCAATCATCTCTTTGGCATCTTCGAGTTTCAGTATTGCCGACCGGGTTTCAGCTTTCGCCGCTTTCACTTTGTAAAAATCTTTACCCCAGTTCCACAAAGGAACACTAAGCCCCACGCCAACAGAGAACATACCCGAGAAATTTTTATTGAAACCATTAAACAAGTTCGGGTTCGTCACCATATAATTTCCCATCAAAGCGAGTTGAGGCAACATGGCCGAGCGGGCAATCACCTCTTTCTTACCATAAATCTTGGTGGCCAGTTCAAGGCTTTTTATTTCATATCGGTGGCTGTACACCTCGTTCATATTTACATTCGTCGGTACCGCTACCGGCGATGGCGGTGTCATTTCATCTACCAGCGCATAGTCAGCAGAGATCGGCATTCCGCAAATCTGGGCAAGCAACATCTTTGACAATACCAATCCGTCATTCACCTTCGTAACCGCAATATGCGCTTCATTCAGTTTTACGGCAACCGTAAGCTGATCTGATTTGGTAGCTACCCCCACTTCATACATGGCGTCGACATCTTGTGTCAGCTTTTCGAGCAGCGCCAGATAGCTGTCGGCCATCTGTTTCTTATATACTAACGATACCACCTGCCAGTAAGCCTGATCCACATTCAGAATCAAATCCTTCACCGCTGTATTTTTCATGCTGATGGCAAGCTCTTCGGCAAATTTTGTAATCTGATGATAAGCGATAATCTTACCGCCCATAAACAGCGGCTGCTTAACCGATACCGTTCCGATCCACATATTCTGAATATCGAACGTCGTGGCATCTTTTATTTTCGCGGGCAATTCACCCACCGCCGATTGCAGGCCGCCAATCGCTTGCTGGCTTCCGGGGGGCAATAATGGTAATAACGGCCCTAATACTTCACCCAACGTACCGCCGATGTGTTGCAGGCTGTTTCCGATATTGGTGATCTGCTGATCGCTTATCAAGCGTAAATCTTTTGAGTTGTATAAATAGGAGCCGGATGCATCTATGCCCGGCAGGAAGTTGGCAAAAGCTGATTTTTTCTCGTATCCGGCTGCACGGATATTTTCGTCAGCCATCCTTAGTTTCTTGTTGTTTTCAAGCGCCATGTTGCGGCAAGAGTCTAATGTAAAGACTGTTTGCGCAAATCCGCTGAAACAACAAAACAGAAGCATGCATAAACTGATTCGTTTCTTCATTTCTTCGCGATGTTATTTTGTTTTTTGTTGATTTAATTTGTTGATTATTAGAGCAGAAATCTTTGCGTATTCAACGAAATATAAAATAGTGATAAGAGGCTTTTTTCACAAGGCAAAGATATTCTGATTGCTTAACAATCAGGAGGGTTAATTTGTTTTTTTATGGTCATTAAGTCGGGAGGTTTGCTCCATTTTCCCTTGGATTTTCAGATACCTAATAATAAGGAGTAAAGAAGTTTATGAAGAT
>JAVVPN010000102.1:0-9127 GCA_036655755.1 Bacteroidales bacterium
AGCGCGATGGCAGCCGTAATCAGTGTAACAAGCGGATTGATGTAGATATAATTGGACGCACGCACAGCTCCTAAATGCTTTACGGCGATATTCCACAGAATGTAGCACAGCATGGAGGCGACGATGCCCAGAAAAAGCAGATTGAAGGCAACTACCGGAGCCGTAAGCACCCCAATGTCGAAGTGAAGCGGCCGGAAACAAAATACAGGCAGAATAGTGAGCAACCCATAGAAAAACACCTTACGGGTAATGAAAAGAACGGGATAGCGGTTGTCGAGTTTCTTGATAATAAGGCTATAAAATGCCCACATCAGCGAAGCCAGCAATGTAAGCGTATCGCCCAGCGGACTCAGTTTCAACACGAAATGGCCATTAAACACTACGAAGGCCACCCCGAGTAACGCAATCAGCGATCCGTAAATAAACCCGGGTTTCATCTGCTCGTTGCGATGAAACAAGCGCACCAACAATGCTGTGAGCAAGGGTGCTGTACTGATAATCAACGATACGTTGGATGCAAGAGTGATTTCGAGTGCCGAGTTTTCAAGAATAAAATAAAGCGAACCGCCCGTCAATCCGGCCGCCATCATCAACAACTCGTCACGTCGGTTACCGCAAAACAGCTTGCGGGGTGCAATCAGCCAAATACCTACATACGCCAATACGAAGCGGTATAAGAAGATAGCTGCCGGCGATAGACCGTGATTAATTAAAACTTTAGTAGAAACAAACGTGGTACCCCACATAACGGCCGAAAAAAGGGCCAGCAAATGGTACTTGAATGTTGAAGCGGATGAATTCACGTAACGATTGGCAATTAAAGGTTGAATCTTTCTATTAAGGGCGTAATATTACTCTTCGAAAACTACCAAAGAGGCCAGTAGTTTCTATTCCGTATTTTCACCGACCCGAGACTTATAACCTCTCAAAATGTAGAGTATCTCAGCAGTTGATTTCATATGGTTCCGAGTATCAATGTTTAAAGCAAAAATACTCTATTTCTTTCATAAAAGAAATAGGGGTTATTTAAATATATTACTCCCCAAAATTTAGATAATAGAATTAAAATAAATTTTCTTTGCGGTAGCGCATTACTCAAAGACTTCGACTCCTGCCTGAACGGCAGAAAAGTCAAAGTCTTCTCTTTTTTTATATCCTGATTTTATTTCTTCGGTTCAATACCGAAAGCTTTTGTAACCAGATTGGCTAGTTCGTCTACCGGCAATTCGCCTACCCATTTTTCCATCTTGCCGTCAGGTGACATAAAGATAAAGGTTGGGAAACTATCTACCCCGAAAAGTTTTGCCAACTCCGGATGTTGCTCCATCTCGATGCGGTAGCAGGTTACGTCCGGAAACATTTCGCTGATTTTTTCATAACGGGGAATCATTGCCTGACAATGAGGACACCAGGTTACCCAAAATTCAATCATCGTATATCCTTTGATCAACAACGGGGCGTCGTCGCCTTTTTCATAATCGAAAATCTTCGCGCGGAAGAGTTTTTCATCCATGTCATGTACCATAATCAATGCAAATTTTAAGTTTATACAAAGTAGTTCAGGTTCGACTTGCGGGCATACTCAATCATGGTAGCAACGCCTCCCACCTCTACTCCGTCTATAAGTTCCTCTTTTTTAATCTCCAGTATCTCCATCGACATCTGACAGGCGATAAACGTTACCCCGTCGTATTTGGCCAGATGGATCATAAAATCGAGTGGCGGCACGTTCTTAGCCTTCATCACCCGGGCCATCATCCGGGCACCGATACCCAGCATATTTTTATGAGAAAGCGGCAACGACTTATCATCGGAAGGAAGAATCTCATCCATCATTTTTCCCATCATGCTTTTGTGCTCCTTTTGATCGGAATTTTTACGAATGAGGCTCAATCCCCAAAAAGTAAAGAACACTTGCACCTTCATACCCATCGCCAAGGCACCCAATGCAATATTGAAGGCCGCCAATCCCCTGTCGAGCTCATCGCTGAAAATCACAATCGTCACACTGTCCTCTTTGACCGGAACTACCGCCTCGCCCAACTCTGTTTTTTTATCAAAAACAGCTGTAATTACATTATTTTGATCGATCATCGAAACCAATGGATTGCCTGTAACCGACGCCCATGCCACGGCATCGCTTTTGAATCCCGGATCGGTTACCTCAATGATTACCTGCTGGCCGATTGCCGCCTTCGCCATGCCATCGCGCAAGGCCATAATAGGACCGGGACACTGGCTCCCTTTTGCATCAATATGAAGCGGCTCATTGGATGGAGCCGCTTCATTACCCAAATGAATTTCCTGAAATGTTGCCATAACACTTGTGTTTTAGGTTAAAACACGGAGAGAAATAAAAGAGTTTGTTCGGGTCACTCTTTTTTAGAATCACCATCCCCTACTAAGGATTGTTGCGGAGATTGAGACGCACCAACCTCGACCATATCGAACTGAAAGGTGCGTAAACCGAATACAGGCAGCATGCCAAGTATAACCTCTAGCATTTCGGCTTGCTTCTCATAACCGGTGAGCCAATTGGTAGTAGTGATAAAGAAATAAATTTCGAGTGGCACGCCGGTTCCGTTCATCAGGTTCTCTCGAATCAGCTGGTACGGTTTAGGAGTAACGTCTTTATTGGCTGCCAGATAATACTTGAGCCAGATCCGGAAGGCGCCAAGATTGGTTTCGAAATTTACTCCTCCGGCATTTCTCTCCTGTAGAAAAGCATTATATCCGTTATCACCGATAAGCGCTTTTAGCTTCGGATTGGAAAAAAGCGTATTCATCCATCCGTCGTCGGGCATCATTACCGTATGTACGTCGATCTGCAAGGTTTCGCTTACGCGCCACTCGCCCGATTGATTCATGCCGGCCCAGTTTTTAAATGGTTTTGTAACCAGATTATAGGCGGGAATATACACAAAAGTGTTGTCAAAGTTCTGCACTTGCAGCGTAAGAATATTGATATCCACTACCACCCCATCGGCCTCAGAATCGGGTACGACGATCCAGTCGCCTATTTTAACCATCCGGTTGTATGCCAACTGGATACCCGCGATAAAACCCAGCAGCGTATCGCGGAATACGAGAATAAGAATGGCGGCAAAAGCGCTTAATCCGGTAAGAATGTGCAGGGGACTGATTTCCATCAGCGTACTGATCATAAACAAACTGATGATGCCCCAGCAGCTTAGTTTGGCCATCTCTACCAACGACTTATAGGGAGTGGCGGCAGCCTGATTCTTATCCTGAAAATATTCATAAAGCGCATTGAAAGAGGCACTAAGCATGCGCCCCGTCATCACCAGCAGAAAAATATAAATCAATTTGCGCACAAAGGCATAAATATCTTCATAAGGTGGGGTAAATGCGAGTGGCAACAGGATGAGCGCAATGACAGGAGGAATCATACTCATCACCCGTTTCAGAACGTGGCGCTGAAAAAAATGGATACCGAATTTGCTGCCCGATCGCTTGATTAATGCGCGAATCAGTGGCACAACGAGGCGGCTTAACAACAGGTAGGTAAGATAACAAAGTAATAAGATGGCAAGCAGAATCAATAACCGGTCCCACCCATTGGATGGCTTCATACCCAATGAATCGAGAACAGCGCCGGCAAGCCGGTCGATTTTCTGAGTCAGATGGGATTGTCTGATCTGTAAAAACATGGTAAACACTGATTTAAATCATGTATGATAATAGAACTGCAGAAAAGCGAAAAAGGTTTAATAACATGGTCCGATTATTTTTAAAATTACTGTTTTAAATAATTCTTTTTACCGAAACCGAAACCCACCAACTTTGCCGGACTTACAATTTTTTTGTATCTTTGAATAAATAAAGCGGTCTGAAAAGCCGCTTTTATACTGTGAAATTGCCAGTTCATTCATACAGACATTTCAAATGAAATGTTATTCAATTACTCGTATTAAATCTACATTTATGGCATTAAAAGAAGGAGATAAAGCGCCCGAAATTCTGGGAATCAATCAGGATGGACAGGAAATGCGTCTAAGTGATTTTAAAGGTAAAAAGCTGGTTCTTTATTTCTACCCCAAAGATAATACCCCGGGATGCAGCGCCGAAGCGTGCTCATTGCGTGATGGCTATCAGGAGTTGCTGAACGCCGGCTACGCGGTTGTGGGTGTAAGTAAAGACAGTGAAAAATCACATAAGGGATTTATTGAGAAAAAAGAGCTCCCCTTCCCATTGATTTCGGATGCCGACCTCAAACTGCAAGAACAGTTTGGCGTATGGCGCGAAAAAAAGATGGCCGGGCGTGTTTATATGGGAACTGTTCGTACGACCTTTGTCATCAATGAGGAAGGTATCATCGAGCGGGTTATCGAAAAAGTGAATACCAAGGACTCGGCAAATCAGATTCTAAATGGAAAATAATAGTCAACAAACTCTTTTTATGAGCGAAGAACAAGGAAAAACTAAAAATGCTCCATCTTTGGAGAAGCTGAAAGCGCTTCAGGCCGCGATGGACAAAATTGAAAAAAGCTACGGTAAAGGCTCTATCATGAAGATGGGCAATGAGCACGTAGAGGAAATTGCTGTAATTCCGACAGGATCAATCGGACTAAACGCCGCATTAGGTGTGGGCGGTTATCCGAAAGGTCGTGTAATTGAAATATACGGACCTGAATCTTCAGGTAAAACCACACTGGCTATCCATGCCATTGCAGAAGCACAAAAACAAGGAGGTATTGCCGCATTTATCGATGCCGAGCATGCTTTCGACCGTTTCTATGCTGAGAAATTGGGCGTGGATATCGAAAACCTGTTGATCTCTCAGCCCGACAGCGGTGAGCAGGCGCTTGAAATCGCCGAGCAGCTGATCCGTTCATCGGCTATCGATATCGTTGTAATCGACTCGGTTGCGGCGCTTACTCCGAAAGCTGAGTTGGAAGGTGAAATGGGTGAATCGAAAATGGGTCTGCAAGCCCGTTTGATGTCGCAGGCGTTGCGTAAACTGACTGCCGCTATCAATAAAACCAACACCACTTGTATTTTCATCAACCAGTTGCGTGATAAGATCGGTGTGATGTTCGGTAACCCGGAAACTACAACCGGTGGTAACGCATTGAAATTCTACGCTTCGGTTCGTCTGGACATCCGTCGTGCTACAGCGTTGAAAGATGGCGACGAAGTAATCGGTAGCCAGACTCGCGTGAAGGTGGTTAAAAACAAAGTGGCTCCTCCGTTCCGTAAAGCTGAATTCGACATCATGTTTGGTGAAGGTATCTCTCGCTCGGGCGAAATCATCGACTTGGGTGTTGATAAAGGAATCATCAAGAAAAGCGGATCGTGGTTTAGCTATGGCGATACGAAACTAGGACAGGGACGTGACGCCGCTAAGAAAACCGTAATGGACAATCCTGAATTGGCTGAAGAGCTTGAAGGATTGATCATGGAGGCGATTAACTCTGCACAATAAGAAAAAGTACGATTTGTCAGAAAGAGACAGAGCGCTACGACAGATATTTTAAGAAAAGGTTATCGGCTTTGAGCCGGTAACCTTTTCTTTTATTCTTTTTATTATTTTTGTACCGAATCTAATAGAACATTATGCAAAACACACCATCATCGCCGCGCCTGCAATCGCTCGACATATTACGTGGCGCAGACCTTTTTCTTCTTGGTATTTTCCAGCCACTTTTTATGATATTCGCGGGAGTTTCGGAAATTCCCTTTATTAAAAATGCAACGGTTCATTTTACCCATGTTTCGTGGGAAGGTTTTGCCTTATGGGATATGGTGATGCCTTTATTCATGTTTATGGCAGGCACTTCCATGCCGTTTTCAATGAAAAAATATCCTACTTCGGGGGCCTATTATGGAAAAGTATTCAAACGGGTGCTGATCCTTTTTATCCTGGGAATGTTGGTGCAGGGTAATCTGCTGGCACTCCATATTGACCATTGGCGCTTTTACAGCAACACGTTGCAGGCGATTGCGGTGGGGTATCTGATTTCGGCGCTCCTATTGCGTACGTTTACGCTTCGTTGGCAGATAGCAGCCACGGTGCTGTTGATGGCTGTTTACAGTGCGCTGCTGATTGGAGGAGGCGATTTTACCCCGGAGGGAAATTTTGCCGAAAAAATCGACCGCATCGTATTGGGCCGTTTCCGCGACGGTGTGTATTGGAATGAAATGGGATGGCATTTTTCACCCCATTATCATTACACCTGGATTTTAAGTTCACTCAACTTCGGGGTAACGGTAATGACAGGAGCTTTTGCAGGACAAATTTTGATCCAGAAAACATCACCCATTCAGAAAATACAGCGACTGGTGTTATGGGGCGGCGTTATGCTAGTAAGCGGGCTACTAATGAGTATCTGGATGCCGATCATCAAAACCATCTGGAATACCTCGATGGTACTTTTTACAAGCGGCATTTCGTTTCTGCTGATGGCGCTCTTTTATTACATCATCGATTACAAACAACGAAGCTACGGACTGGAATGGCTGAAGATATTCGGAGTGAACTCAATCGCGGCGTATCTGCTTTTTGAAGTGGTACATTATCCGCTGAATGGTTTTCTGGATCATTTTTTATACGGTTTCAAGCAGTATCTGAATGACTTCTATCCATTGTTGCTGAACATGGCGAGCTGTGCGGTCATTTTCGCCCTATTGATGAGTATGTATCGTAACAAGATCTATTTGAAAATATAAGATCCCAATCTTACCGAAATACCACCCTTTATCCAGATACCGGGTTGCGGTATGTTACCCAGATCAACATAGGTGCAGTTAAGCAGGTTATTCGCTTCAAGGTAAACATCATAAACCGGGCGGCTCCATTGAATCTTAAGGTCGATGATTCCGTAGGGCTGATAGGGCGTCTCTCCTACCGGAAGGAAATTTTCATACCGCGTATAACTGCCCATCCGTTCTTGCCAACGGTATGCCCAGCTTGCCGACAAATCGCGCCAGAGGGCATGAGTAAGGCGGGCGGTAAACTTGTGGCGCAGGTATTCGAGTGCATAATTCGACTTGTATATATCGCCCGCCTCCTTTTCCTGAGAAATGTAGGCATAATCGATATTCAACTGCTTAAGAAAGAAGTCCGGGGATAACAAGGCCGGAAAATCAAGAACCAGCGACGCCTCGATTCCACGGTTGTTAAGCCGGGTATGATTTACCGTTTTCCACTTCTCGTCGGAAACAGAATACTTGATCCAGTCTATCATATCGGTACCGCGCTGATAAAACGCGCTGACTGATCCCTTCAGGAAATAAGTACCGTAACGGACACCCAGCTCAAACGCTTCGTTCTTCTCCGGTTTTAAATCGGGATTTCCTTCATTGGTGGCACTCTGATAATAGAGGTCGGTGAAGGTCGGCATTCTCAACGAGCGGTTCCAACTGGCATACAGCTTCATCTCATCGAACAAACGGAAGCCCAGGTCGATACCCGGATAAAAACGCATGCGGTCCCCTTTCAATGCCGTATTATAAGCGGCCAATACGCCTGCGGAAAGCGTAAAACGGTTGAGTTGTACATTATGCTCGAGATAGATGCTCAGATCGGTACGGTTGTCGGTATGGGTGTAATGGCCCGACGGATGTAAACGCGCTTTTCCGAGCACACTGCTCAACACCTCTTCATGGCGCACTTCTGCCCCTGCGGCCGTCTTGCCCAGCAAACACGAAAATGAGGTGTTGAAATTTAATCCGCTCACGTCGGTACGGTGATAATTGGCACCCGAATACCATGCGGGAGCGTCCGAACGGAAGAGTTCGAAACGATCGAGCGTACGATGCCAGTAGAATTGTGCGGAGGTGCGTACTCTTCCCTTTGAGGCGATTTGAAAAGAGCCGAGATAGCGGCGCACATGTTCGTATTGATTGGCGTATTTGGGCGAGTAGAATGTATTGGCGCCAAATCCTTTATCGGTCAATCCGAATTGGAGGGATGCCTGTAGTCGGTTACCGTCGTAATTGCCCTGATAAAAGGCGCGCGAACCGGAGAAATCGCTGTTGGCCACAGCCCCGTCCGAGCGGTAATAAGCTCCCGAAATAAGATTGGAAAAAGATCCGGTATGGATCGAGCCACCCGCTTCTCCTTTGAAAAGGCCATATTGGCCCCCTTGCAGATGGGCCTGCACCTGGGTCTGCTCCGATTTGCGCGTAACAATATTGATTGCTCCCGTAAATGCAGAAGTACCGAATACGCGTGCGGCAGGGCCGCTTAAAATTTCGATGCGCTCGATATCATTCATATTTACCGGGATATCGGCCGAAAGGTGTCCGGTTTGCGGGTTATTGATGTTTACCCCGTTCAGCATAAGCGTGATCTGATCGAAAGTACCACCTCGCAAACTGATATCGGTCTGAATACCGAATTCGCCGCGTTGGCGTACATCTACTCCGGCCACGTATTTAAGCAGGTCATTGACACTCTGCACCGGGGCGGCCGCAATTTCTTTACGTCCCATCACATGCACGATGCGGGGCGTTTGTTGCTGGGTAAGAGGAATACGGCTTGCCGTTACCTCGACATCCTCTAGTTCATGTGTTTCTTCAAACGGAATCTGCTCGCCCTGCTGAGCACGAACCGTAGTCAAAGCGAACGAATGTAATACGGTTACGGTAAGTACCCCGATATTTACTTCACGCTTCATACTGCGGAAAGCGGCGTATGATTTGTTTGAGAAACGACACCAACGAGCGGTAAGTCTTGATGAATTCGCTTGTTTCATAATGGATGCAAAAATAAGGGGATTTTGAGTATATATTTACTCAAAATCCCCTTATGATAACTGCCAAAGCAGTAAATCTTAAATTTCTTATTGTGGCACTGAGTCAAATGCTGACGGAGTAGCTGGCGTTTCTTGTGTTTCGCCAATTTCAAATCCCGGTGCAGGAGCTGCGGGAGCTTCAATCTGGCCACTTAGTTCCGACTGTTCAACAACGATATGACGTGGAATGAAAGCAGCAGCAAGAATACTTAATACCAACAATGCGCCTGCTAGGCTCCATGTTGCTTTTTCAAGGAAATCTGCTGTTTTCGGAGCACCCATAATCTGGTTTGATGAAGAGAAACCGGAAGATAAGCCACCACCTTTAGAGTTTTGAACCAGTACGATCAGCACCAGAAAAACAGAAA
>JAVVPN010000103.1:0-1974 GCA_036655755.1 Bacteroidales bacterium
GAGTTTCCGCGTAATAATATCTTTGATGCACTTCCCGCTCCTCCGGCATTAGGCGTAATCACCAATCCGGCGGTTTTTCCCTGCAATGAATTGACAAGATTGGTTTCTTTGGCACGGGTCAGTTCGTTTCCCCCCACCGTTTGAGTGGCATAGGTCAGCGTTTCCGATTTACGCTCAATACCCATCGCCGTCACCACCACTTCGTTGAGTCGTTTCGTATCCTCCTGCAGTGTCATATTCTGCACATTCGACTTCCCTACGGCTATGGTTTTAGGCATATACCCGATATAAGAAAAAACAAGATCCTCGCCGGGTGCGGCCAAAATCGAATAATTGCCGTCATAATCAGAGATTGTTCCCGTCGAGCTCCCTTTCACCTGAATATTCACACCGATCAACGGCTCGCCTTTCTCATCAACGACCTTTCCGGTTATGGTTTTAGGAGTACCTTTTTTTATTGTTTTATTAGCATCGGAAGGTGTAATAATGATGTGATCGTTCTCCATTTTGTAAACAAGCCCCGTCCCCGACAAGATAGAAGCCAACGCGTCTGACACCGGTTGGTCAACTACCTCCAACGAAAGTTTTTTTCCCATACTCTGATGCGACTCGTTGTATGCGACTGCCAGTTTTGATTGTTTTTCAATTTCCCGCAATGCCTGCTTAAGGGTTAGATCCTTATGCTTGATTGTTATTCTTGAATCCGCCTGTCCTAAAATAGAGGAACTTGCAAAAACAAGACAACATCCGGTCAATAAGCCTTTAATGTGATGATTCACCATCTTCATGTCTGTATTAATATTTAAAGTGATTGTTTTCCATGTTCACCGACACGTTTTTTACCAGAAGCTAATTCCGTGTCACTATAATATGAGGTAAAGTATGCGTATTGTCGAGTTCATATTGCATATCTCCTATTACCTTCTGTAATATATCCAACATATCCTGTAGCGATGCTTTTGATTTAAAGCGGACATTATACTTGTCATCATTAAAATCCTGCCTGCTATACTGAATGGTCAGGTTATATCTCCGTTCAATCGCATCGAAAATCTCAAATACGGTCGCCCCATGAAAAATCAGCTGCTCTTCGCGCCATGCCACGATATCATCTATATCCACCTCTTCCACCACCATGGTAGACTTTACGTCATCATAAACCAATCGCTGTCCGGGCGTAAGTTTAAAAACCTGCTCCGTCTTTTCGCAATCCACTTGTATCTTACCCTCAATCAGGGCAGCCGTTACCTTTCGTTGGTTCGGATAAGCACAAACATTAAACCGGGTACCGGTAGCGGTAATATCGATACCGCTCGCCTTTACGGTAAAAGGATGAATCGAATCGCTTTTGACGCTGAAAACAGCTTCTCCAAACAGATATACCGAGCGAACCTCCTTTTTAAATTTGCCCGGAAAAAGCAAGGTACTTCCCGAATTGAGCTGAACCACCGAACCGTCAGGCAATTCCACTTCTCTAATTTCGCCATACGCGGCAGTCACCTCCGTCACATACCCCTCGTCATACCGCTCCGAAACGATCCAGTAAGTAGAAGCAATGCTCAAACCCCATGCGATTGTTGCGGCAATACCACGCCAGGAAATATTCGAACCGGGTAATAAGTGAAGCCGGTATTTAGTGTTGGCCGATGTCGCAATTCCTGCCCGATCACAAAAACGGGAGTAGGCATCCGCAACATCTCCGGTCGCACCGGCACTATCTTCCCACAAAATCGCTAACGCTTCATCAGTTTCAGCCTTATCGGCATGACGAAGCAGCCACTTATGAAACTTTCGTGTGACAGCAGCCGTCAAATCCGCCTGCGCATATAGTGCTATTAGTTTTTTAATTCGACCCATAATTGTTGTGATACATTAATAAGACACGTAGCAAAGACAATCTACGCAATGGAATAATAAAAAAATTTCGATTATTTTTTTCAGATCAGTCATGGCCAGATAAAGGTGCCGCTCCAC
>JAVVPN010000103.1:2074-8955 GCA_036655755.1 Bacteroidales bacterium
TCTGCATCTGACTCTGATTTTAAAAGACAATATGCAAATCTTCTGACTCGGGGATAAAGACGAGTAAACAACGCTTCAAATCTTTTCGTTTTATCCATTTTAATCATGCAGGAATTCGGTTTAGTTTAACAAATGGTATAAGCATAATAAAAAAGGTAGTTTCTCTAAAGAGCACCAAAACACAAATTTACCTATTATAAATAAAATTCACCATAATAACAAAAAAATGTCCCGCAACAAGCTTAAGCTTATTGCGGGACAAATGATTGATTATATCGTATGATATTATATATTTTCTCTTTCGCCAACCAATCCGACTTGCGGTTTTACCTGAGCCAGCTTAGCCGTAATCCATTTTCGTACTGGTTCGTCATAATGTTTTAAGCTTAGGTAAGCCAAGGCAATACTTACCACCATCACGCCCACTGCACCATACCAGGATTCCGAAAAAGGTAACTTCTCGTTTTTAACCCAGGCAATATAAAGATAGATAAACGGATAATGTACGATATAGAGCGGATAAGAGATATCTCCCAAAAACTTACACGCACGAATCGAGAACTCACTTTTTAGCGTACCGCTGATTCCGATAAACACTAACACGGGGAATAAAACGATCACACAGAACATTTCATAAATTCCGTTCATCCAAAGCGTATTCTCTGTTCCGATACGCGGCATCACCAAAAACGCAACCAATAAGATCGCAGCCAAAGCGAAAGCCCCTTTGATCTTGCCCGGTTTAATCAGGCGGAACAGCAACAGCCCTAAAGAAAACGAGAACAGCATCCGGAAGAACCCCGCCGTACCTTGCTCAAACGTAAGCTGCCATCCATACGCCAAATCGCCCTGCGGTCCCAGTATCACCCAGCCCGAAAGCAAAACCCCGATCGTAATTACCAGCAAGCTCAAAGAGCGGTTTGAAAAACGGTGTATAAATAAGCCATAAAGGATATTGCCCACATATTCGAAAAACAGCGACCAACACGGCCCGTTGAGCGGGAACATTTCGCCGATACCTCGCACCTCGATTGCCGGAGTAGCCGGAATCAAAAACAGGTTCATCAGCGTACCGATAAGCAGACTGCTCAACGCCACTACCGATACATCCCACCAATCACATCCTTGCGTATAAAACATCAGAGCTCCCACGAGCGCACCGATAATAACCATCGGATGCAGGCGGATCATACGTTTTTTGAAGAAATCCAGCGAAGTCATTTTCTCCCAACGATCGTCATACGCATAAGCGATTACAAACCCCGAAAGGATAAAAAAGAAGTCTACAGCCAGATACCCGTGATTAACGATCTGGTCGAGACGGCTGGTTGCATACCCTTCAAATACATGATACCATACCACTACAATGGCGGCAACGCCCCGCAGCCCGTCCAGAATCGGATAATGGGGCTTCGGGCCGGTGCCCGTTTTCTGAATAAATTTGCTCATAATGTGAATCTTTGATTTTCAGACAAAAATATCACATC
Source organism: Bacteroidales bacterium (assembly GCA_036655755.1). Lineage (GTDB taxonomy): Bacteria > Bacteroidota > Bacteroidia > Bacteroidales > JAUNSR01 > JAUNSR01. The sequence continues at coordinate 3,562 of JAVVPN010000103.1, forward strand.
CGGCACGTAAAAAATTTGTTCTATATCAAAATCAAAAGGTTTCCGAAGCCCGGATACGGCTTAATGTAGATAAAGTGATGCCCAGGTAAGAAGCGATAAAGCCAAGATTGGCCCGCTGGCATACCTCCGGAAACTGAATCTTCATCTGCTCGTAGCGATCGCGTGCCGACAACGTGAGCCGCTCTTTGTGGGTTTGATGAATCCTCCGGTATTCATATTGATGAATAGCCCTTCCCCAGTTCGCCAATTCAATATTGGTTTCGAAAAGATAGAGCAAATCTTCAATCTGTATCTTATACACCTCTACCTCTTCAATGGTTTCGACAAACTCTTCACTCACTTTACCAAAATACAGCTCATCCATACTAAACACAATTCCCCCTTCAATCGAAAAAGAAGTGGTGATCTCTTCCCCGTCGACCAACCAAAAAGAACGTGTCATCCCTTTTTCTATGAAATAAGCGGCCTTACAATAGATACCCTCCTTTATGAGTTGATATTTTTTCGGGAATGAACAAGGAGTAAGATAAGAATAGAGAAGTTCTATCGTCGCATCGCTTATCCCGGGATACATCTTTTTCATCGTGGCTGTAATGTTCTTCATTCTGTTATCTATACTCTTTTATAAATGTGGTGATTGCAACAAAGGTAATAAAGGAAGGTGGTTATAAAAAATATGCCCGCACAATTAGCGCGGGCATATTTTTTATAATCGATTACTCAATTTATCTTCCACCATTCCATGGACGACGATATTCTGCGGAACGGCCTCCTACAGCATCCTCTTCCCCAAATATAGTATCCTTATCAATGTCTACCGTTTCAGAATTAGGCGAGTTAACCATTACCTCCTCTGTTTCAATCTCAATCACCTCAAGCAACGGCGATGAGTAGGCTTGTTTTGTGTTTGTTTCCTTCATACCAATTTTCCGGATTATTTTACAACTATTTTTTTACCATTTACGATATAAAGCCCGGCCGACAAACCTTCAATACGCTGTTCGCCCGTTTCCATTTTTACAGAGCGAACCAATCTGCCTTCCACACTCACTACATTCACCAATTTTGAAACAGGGGTACGCACTACGATTTCACCCGGCTCTCCACTCCAAACATACCACTCAGCTTCTGCTGTGTCTTCAATTCCGGTGGCGTCCAATGGCTGATGCGTTACGCGCATAGGTCCCGCCTGTGCATCCAATGTTATATCAAGATATGCTCTGAATGGATTAACATACGATTTTGATCCCCCCTTACCGAAAATAGTTTCACCGTTCTTAACGCCAAGGATAAATTTCCCCGCTGTCGGTGTTTTCGTATATACCCCGGTAAACTCGGTATTCTGCATTTCAGGAGAAATAACCACATTACTTACCGTAAATGCACATTTAGCTTGACCATTAGTTTTATCCGCTCCCACATATTTCATCATGTAAGGTTTATTTGCCTCTAAAGATGTCACCTGACGAAAGGTGACCTGCGTATTATCAGCTGAAATGCCGGCAAATTCATCAAAGATGTAGTCGGCGGGTAACGTATTTACCGCATATGGCAATATTATGGTTTCCCACCCCCCGTCTTGCCATGCCATCCGAGAATAGGTAGCTTCACTTGCCTTAAACTCACGCGGCGCAAAAAATGGTTTGTTATCGGTTAATTCAAGGTATTCGCATCCCGCATCAATAATTTCATTTAATGGAAATCCTAATCCTGCATCAGAAGTAAAAATAAGACAATTTGGATTTACCGGAGATATAAAAGAAGTCCCTGTATAAATGGGATTAGTCTTTGTAAGATCAATCCACTTTAAATCTTCTCTTTGAAGAATCTCATTAATAGCTTTAATTTCATGGTCGCCTTCCAATACATACGAACAATTTTCTTTTGCATAAAATTTAAAAAACTTACCGTACGTATTTACACTAGCTCGAACTGGGCGAAATGCAGGTGCTTTATTAGCATTGTCTGCAGAACAGAAAAGAGATAATATTTCTCCGGCTGCACTATAACAATAAAATGCACCTACTTGATTATCCCAAATCCAGGCAGTCGCATTATTACCTAAGTTAAAAATATGTTCTTTCCCAAAATCGGCATACATATACCCTCCATCAGAAGAACGGATATAATAACGATCTTCTTTTCTTGAAGGAAGAACTTCCCAAAATAAATTTAGATTAGTTAGAATAATATTACCGTCTTTCCCTGTTTCAACCAGTTTAGCCTCTAACCAATTATTCAAAGATGAAGATTTAGGCACAAGTGCATATTGTTTCCCATCAAAATTATAACTAAAAACCTGTTTTTTCCCTGTTAGAACGTAGACGGACTTTATTACATTTTCACTTTTCACCGAACCATCCCCAATGAAAGCGAATGTCGAAATTTGGCAATCCTCTTGAATTAACAACTTCACAGGAGACACACCCGTAATCACCTCTCCATTATTAATTTGATATGAAATACGACTCTCAGGAGTTTCACAGCTTATTATTATATTTGAATTCTTTGCAACCTCTATAACATCATCAGTTGTAGAAATTCCAGACGATATAACCGGATTATCACAAGAAAGAAGGGTTTTTATTTTTCCCGAAATTTTTATATCATCCAATCTATAAATATCCGTTCCATCTGTAATAAATTTAAATATAAAATTATTGTAATATTCTTCTCCTATAAGAATATTGGCTTTATACCAACCTCTTTTCCCTGTTTCAACCGGTAGAAGATCGTCCGACCAGGTTTGTCCTCCATCCGAACTAAATAATAATTGCATAATATTCGGCATATCTTTTGCAGGGCCTTTGAAATACAAAAACTCCAATGATATTTCTGAATAATAAGACAGTTTATTTTTAAGATCAAATATTACTTCAGATGGAGTCTTATTTATATGAGCATAACATTTACCGGAAGCCGTCCCACTAAAATCAGTTGAAGGTCCTGAGGCATAAGGAAGAGAAATACGCCAAATCTCACCGGCTGGCTTAGGGCTTGATGTTGTCCAACCTGTATAATTTTTCAATAAATCGTTAGTTCCTGTCGTTCCGAAGTCTTCAAAATAAATTATTTCTTTTTCTTGTCCGCTTACTTCCCATGATATCACCATCAGGAGCAATAATGTGAATAGATTCTTTAAGAAAATAGTTTTTCTCATATCTTGTTAAGTTAATATTTAGCAAAAAATAAACAACCTTGCCATCAAAAACCTACTATTTATACGCTCTTATTTAGATTAGGTCAATGAAGTTTTTTATTGAAGCGGTAAAAATAACTATTTTAAAATTATAGACAAAATATTTTAATAAATAAACCCAATTATGTTAAACAACACTTTAACAAACTCGCTATTTATAATCGATTACAAAATAGTCATTTCTCGATTTTAAGGAACTACAATTACTTTTAATCCATCCCGATACTCTGCCACACTACCTTATAACTGGTTTCCAAGCTTATATCTATAAAAACGACCTCCTATCCGAAAAGAACAAACAGGTATCAATTTGTGAAAAAATATTTTTTCGTTTAACAAAAAAAGCCGCCTCCAAAAATGGAGACGGCTTTCCTATATATTATTATTTGTATAGACAGCAGTGATTATTTTACCAATCCGGCTTCTCTCAAGATATCGTTTACTTTGCGAGTTGCATCAGCACTTGCTTTGAACAATTCTTTTTCGTTTTCGCTCAATGGAAGATCGATGATTTTTTTCCATCCACCTTTACCAAGAAGAACCGGAACACCGATTACAAGATCTTCCTGACCATATTCGCCTTCAACCATTACACCGCAAGAGATCACTTTGTTCTGATCTTTGATTACAGCCTCAGCCATTGCAGCAGAAGCAGCACCCGGAGCCATCCATGCAGATGTTCCAAGAAGACCTGTCAATGTAGCACCACCAACTTTTGTATCAGCAGCAACTTTAGCCAAAGTTTCAGCATCAAGCAATTCAGAAGCAGGAACACCTTTGTAAGAAGCTAGGCTTGTCAAAGGAACCATTGTAGTATCTCCGTGACCACCGATTACCATTGCTTCGATATCGTTCGGGTTAGCGTTCAATGCCTGTGACAAATAGTAACGGAAACGTGAGCTATCCAAAGCACCACCCAAACCGATGATACGGTGACGGCTGATACCTGCAACTTTGTTTGTAAGGTAAGCCATAGGGTCCATTGGGTTACTTACGATAACCAATACAGCTTCAGGAGAGTATTTAAGGATGTTTTCAACAACGCTTTTTACGATACCTGCATTCACACCGATCAACTCTTCACGAGTCATACCCGGTTTACGAGCCAAACCAGAAGTGATTACAACAACGTCTGAATCTGCTGTTGCAGCATAGTCGTTTGTAACACCTTTCACGCGAGTGCTGAAACCAAGGATGTTTGCAGTCTGCATGATATCCATTGCTTTACCTTCTGCGAATCCTTCTTTGATATCCAAAAGAACCACATCGCTTGCCACTTCTTTAACAGCAAGTACGTTTGCACAAGTAGCACCTACGTTACCAGCACCAACTACTGTAATTTTAGACATAATCTTCTATCTTAAATTGTTAATAATAAAACTCTATTTCAGGTTCGCCCGACACCTTTTTTTAAAGCGAACAAAACAGTGCCGAACGGAATACAAATGTATAACTTTCCTGCTATTATGGAAAAATTTCCGTAATTATTTTTTCATAAAAACCCTTATTCTTTGACTTAACATCTGCAAAAGTTTATTTTCGATAACCTAATATTGCCAACTCGGCTTACTACTCCCCATTTACCATTCCCGGCTTATTGCTTCTTATTTTCCTCTAAGTACTTATTCCAATCATTACCTGTTCCTCTACGCATCCCTCTTGAGAGGCGGATGTGTGCCTCAAGAGGAATTCATGTGTGCTTCAAGAGGGTCGGATGTGTGCCTCTTGAAGCACACTTCCGCTCCGGTTCCGAAAATAAAGCGACCTATGACAAACCAACAAGAACCCTTCTAAACCAAAAAGAGGAAGTACTAGCAATGATATCATTTACCACTCTTATATAAATAAGGAAGGGTATGCGGTAAAAACAAAACGCCCGCTCTGGTAATAAAACCAAAGCGGGCGTTCCGTTATATTTTGCCCGATAACAGGCTAACAGTGATTAGCGAGACATTTCGTCTGATACTGTCAAAAATTTGCGACCTTTAGCACGACGAGATGCTAGTACGCGACGTCCGTTAGCTGATGCCATTCTCTCACGGAAACCGTGTTTGTTTCTTCTCTTTCTGTTTGATGGTTGAAATGTTTGTTTCATTGCCGTATATTATTTTCGTTTAAATTCGTGGGTATTCACACCTGTTTTCGGACTGCAAAAATAGGTACTTTTTTTTAATAAACAAACAGTTAGTCCATTT
>JAVVPN010000104.1:0-8935 GCA_036655755.1 Bacteroidales bacterium
CTTCTCCGCCAGCGGATCAAGCGATGTAAACCGCAGGCACTTCGATGTCAGAAAAATCCCTCTTTTATCAACAAATCCCCTGCCCGCACTTCAGTTTTCTTTTTATTTTATCGTTTTTTCTTGGTTCTGAGTCACTGATAAATTAAGGTAATTTCATTACACGATTGGTTTAATTCTAGATGAATACAAGATACAAATTAACCCTGTGAATGGTTGAAAAAAAGCATATAAATAGATAAGCTAAACAAAAAAAATAAAATAGCCACAACTAACCATTTATTGCGAATAGCCCACTCTTTGGAAAATAAACATATACTTGAAAATAAAATCACTCCAATTAAAGGGAACAAATCAATTCCCTTAACTAGAATAGTTAAGAAGTACTGTTCACCACCTACGTGTTGTGTGTCAATAACAATTGCTATGATATACAAAACGACCCAATACAAAACAAGTAATAAAAATAATACTAATAAAGGATTAATTCTTTTCATATCTTATGTTTTTTATTGAGGTAAAATTCTATCATTAATTACTTTGTATGTGCCCTCTGGCAACTCCTTTATCTTATCCATAAAGACTTTAATAAAATGTCCCTTATTTTTATCCTTATCAGTTGTAACGGCATCAACACCTTTTATTTTTCCGTATGGACTTCCTAAGAGTTTATTGTTAGCAACATTATCATTAGAAAATTGCAATGTTTTTACACCTTTAACAGCTTTTTGTTTTGTCGGTTGAAATGGGGCAAAATCAGCTTCAAATTCAATGACATTTACGGGTATGCCTACTTCTTGTAATCAGCAAATATAAAACCGAGGAATTTTTGAAATTATACCCAAATGAAGAATGAGGAAAATCTAATTAAAATATGCCTATGGCCGAACAGTTACGCCTTAAATATTCCTTAACTTTTGTCCAAATTGGAGCGGCATATCCCCTAATACCTTCTTAAATATTCCTCTATCTGATCGGGATATCTAATCTTTATTCTTTTTAATACAGAATCGGGTATAGGCGTAGAGAAGTAGTCAAGTCCTCTCTCTTTTAAATAGGCAACCACTTCCATTTTTTCTTTATATTCTTTCGAATCCAACTCAAAGAGGCTCATTCTTAAATAATCCAATATACGGAGGACCGTATATTTATTATCGTTTGCATAATTGAATGTTTCAGAGTATCTATATTCAGCTCCTGCTTTGAGTAAATAAAGCACTATGTCGTAATGGTCAGAAATCAGCGCATGATCTAGAATAGACAGACTATCACCGAGCATATAATTGATGTCTGCACCATGGCTCACCAAAAGCTTCACGATATCCAATCTCACCTCAGGATCACCTCCGTATCTGGCCACCACTGACAGGGGGGTATTATACGCTTTATAGGTCCACATCCCCTTTTCCGTTTCTCTTGCATTTACATCCGCTCCATGTTCAATCAGCAGCCTGACACATTCCAGGTTCGGGTTTAATCTGCCGGCCTCTATCAGTGGCGTCCTGCCATTAAAAGAGTCACGTATATTAATATCGGCTCCATTATCAACCAGAGCCTTCACTGATTTGAAATGGTCCCATTGTATCGCTATAAAAATCAGTGTTTGTCCATACTTATCCTCTCTGTAATTAACCAGAGAGGAATCCTGCCGAACTATTCGTCCAATCTTTCCCGTATCCTGGTCCCATACAGCCTTGGCTAAATTCCAAGCTGGCGTTTCCTGAAAAAGACGGTAGTCGTAGCAAGCCGCTTTATCCTTGTCCTTCGGTACCTCCCGCAGAATCTGTATACATGATGTTGAAAACATCAATAGCAATAAATAAAATATCTGTTTCATATATAATAACGTTTCTCGATTATGAGTTGATTATTTCAAGGAGTGATACATATTTGTGATTGAATGTCCCTCTATCGATCCCTTGGGCATTACATTGGAGTTGCTAACTTTAGTCGGACAATGAGTTAAGCTAAAAAACTCAACTTTGTATAATGGGACAAGAAAGAACACATTACGATTGCGTTTTTTTAGTTGCATTTTAATTTGGGCGGTTTGTAATATCCAAGCCCGATATTTGTAACCACTCTTTTATGAATAATAAGACTATTTATATTTACCCCCCCAAACACTTTGATAAAATCCGGTTATATTTCCCATCTCCTTATGGGACAAATTATGTTAATCATTACCATTAATACCAATATACATATTAATTATTAACATCTCAAATATTTTATACAAATATTTTAATTACAAACCCCTGCATACCACCACAATAACCCTTCGCACACTAACACGTTCATATGCCTATACCTTATTATTTCCCTCCTAGCACCTCCGTCCGTACGTGGGCGCGTCCCGCGCGGGACGGGAGCGCGTACGAGTCGGGACGCGCCCACGTACGGAATGAGACGTGCCCACGTACTAGTTGGGACGCGCCCGCGTACGGATGGAGGCACCAGGAGAAAAAGAATAAGGAGTAGTTTTTTAAAGACAAAAGAGGAGTGAATGAAAGGATAGCGTCAAATTTAATCTCAGAATAGACGAAGGAACAAGAATTAAGATTAATTTTGCGAAAACTTTGTACACAATGATACAGTCAATGACAGGTTTCGGCAAAGCTACCGCCGAACTTCCAAATAGGAAAATCACCGTTGAAATCAAATCGCTCAACAGTAAGCAACTTGATTTATCAGCCCGCATCTGCTCGCAATACCGCGAAAAAGAGATGGAATTCAGAAATCGCATTTCACAGCGCCTGGAGCGCGGAAAAGTTGATTTCAGTATTTATATCGAGGCTATCGGCAATGAGAGCTCTACAAAAATCAACCTTCCCGTTATTGAGAATTATTATACTCAGATTAAGGAAACGTCTGAACGCCTAGGCGTAGATTTGCCAACCGACTGGTTCCAGATATTGCTGCGCATGCCGGAGGCTTATAAAACAGAGATTCAAGAAATCGATCCGGAAGAGCTGGCTAAGGTTGACGAAGTGGTGAATCAGGCGATTGAGCGACTAAGTGATTTCCGCAGACAGGAGGGTGAGATGTTGTATAAGCTGTTCGAACAGAAAATTGCAAATATCGCTCAGCTATTGGCGCAGGTTACTCCTTTTGAAAAAGAGCGTTCCGAGAAAATCAAAACGCGTATCATGGACGCTTTGGCTAAAATTGAAGGATTCGATTATGACCAGAACCGTTTTGAACAGGAAATGATTTTCTATATCGAAAAACTCGATATCAACGAAGAGAAACATCGTCTTGACAATCATCTGAAATATTTCATCGAAACGATGAATGCAGGTCATGGACAGGGTAAAAAACTCGGCTTTATCTGTCAGGAAATCGGTCGCGAAATCAATACGCTCGGATCGAAATCGAACCATGCCGAATTGCAAAAGATCGTTGTGAGAATGAAAGACGAGCTGGAGCAAATCAAAGAACAAGTGTTGAACGTATTATAAAAACATAGCCTTTTTAACAGAACGTATGGAAGGGAAATTGATTATCTTCTCCGCTCCTTCGGGATCGGGGAAATCGACGATTATAAATTACTTGCTTACCCAGGGATTAAACCTGGCATTTTCGGTATCGGCCACCAGCCGGTCGCCGCGCGGTGAAGAACAAAACGGTAAAGAATATTATTTTCTTTCGCCCGATGAGTTTCGCCAACGAATCGCCAATGATGAATTTCTTGAGTATGAAGAAGTTTACACCGATAAATTTTACGGTACGCTGAAAAGCGAAGTGGATCGACTGACCAGTGAGGGCAAAAACGTAATATTCGACGTGGATGTACTGGGTGGCGTAAATATTAAGAAATATTACGGCAACCGCGCTTTGAGCGTGTTTATTCAGCCACCGAGTGTGGAGGAATTGCGCAAACGCCTGGTGGGCCGTGCTACCGATGCCCCCGAAGTAATCGAAAAACGTATCGAACGGGCTGAATTCGAACTATCGTTCGCGCCTCAGTTTGACGTAGTGATTGTAAATGATGATCTTAACAAAGCGCAGAATGAAACTTTCGAGGTAATTCGTGCGTTTATAGATAAGAAATAATTGTAAATGAAGAAGATCAGAACAGGAATTCTATCGGGATCATTCAACCCCATCCACATCGGGCATCTTGCTTTGGCAAACTATCTGCTCGAATTCGAAGGGTTGGATGAAATCTGGTTTATTGTAACGCCTCATAATCCGCTCAAGGAGAAAGAATCGTTGCTGGATGACCAGATGCGTTTAAAAATGGTTGAAATGGCTATTCAGGATTGTCCGCATTTCAAGGTCAATACTATTGAATTTGAATTGCCTCGTCCCTCCTATACCATTCGTACGCTCGAAGCCCTCGAAGAGCGGTATCCCGACCGTGAGTTTCATCTGTTGATCGGGGCCGACAACTGGCTGATTTTCCATAAATGGGCTGAATACGAAAAGCTCAAGAAAAATTATAACATTCTGGTCTATCCTCGCCGGGGACATGTAGTGTATATCGATCCGGAATATCCCAATATCCGTACGGTAAACGCTCCGTTGATCGAAGTATCTTCAACCTTTATCCGCGACTCTTTGGCACGGGGAAAGAATATGCGTTACTTCCTTTCGTCGAAGGTTTATGAGTTCGTAAAGCAGAATAAGTTATACAGTAAAGAAGTGTGAAATTAAATAAACATACCCAGATGAAGGATTTACCTGTTTATTCAAAACAAACGGTCGAATTTGTGACCGTAGGAGCCGAATATTGCGCTTTTATTGAAAAAGTGGGTGAGCTCGACCGAATTGAATTTGTGGATAAAAGCATCAAATTGCTGCCCCTGCTTTATTTGAAAGCGGTGTTGCTTCCGGTTACGGAATATCAGCTCGACGAGCCGGCAGAACGCTTCGTTACAGAAGAGATGTATGAATATATCCGCGGCTCAATCAGCCGGTTAATGGGAGCGCAGGATGACTACCTGGAAGTATTCATCGATGATATGCAATATAGCGAAAACCCGATCACCTCAAGCATTTCGGAAGATATGACCGACATCTACCAGGATGTGAAGGATTTTATCTCGGTATATAGCATGGGCAATGAAGCGACCATGAATGATGCGCTGACTCAGTTGAACGAGAATTTCCGGGAATATTGGGGGCAGAAACTGGTAAACGCGATGCGTCCGCTTCACTCTATCCGTTATGGCGAACCTGCCGATGACGAACAAGACGAGGCCGGTTTTAATGAACGCAATAACCCGAACTGGCTTTTTGAAAACCAGAAAGGTGATCTGCCGGATGATGCGGATTTGGATGAGTGGACAAGATGATGGAAGATAGCACAACAGCAATAAAAATAACCAAGGAACAAATTGCCCAAATGGAGCCCATTACTTTTCCCGGGCGAATCGTAGTGGTGCAATCACATCAGGAAGCAGAGAAAGCAGTAGCTTATTTAAGGACATTACGTACGATCGGTTTTGACACGGAGACCCGGCCGGCATTCCGTAAAGGACACGTCAATAAGGTAGCGCTATTACAACTTTCGGGAGAAGAATATTGCTTCTTGTTCCGACTCAATGTAATCGGTTTTCCGGAGTGTCTGATCGATTTATTACGTGATCCGAACATCCTGAAGGTGGGTCTTTCGCTCAAAGACGATTATATGACCATGCGCCGCATGGCTTGCTTCGAGCCGCATGGGTTTATTGAGTTACAGCATTATGTAAAGAAATTCAACATCGGAGAAGCAAGTCTGCAAAAAATATTCGCCATCCTTTTCGGTCGGAAAATATCGAAAAGCCAGCGCCTGTCAAACTGGGAGGCGGATACATTATCTGATGGACAGAAAAAATATGCGGCTACCGATGCATGGGCGTGTTATCGTATTTATGAAACCTTAAACGAAACGAAATAAAATGAAGAGAAGCATTCTTATACCCGGAGTATTGACTATTTACCTGATTGTTATGGCAGTGATCGGCTGGCCACATTATTCGGCAGAGGGCAAATACCTGGAATATGCCGGCTTGATCGGGGCGACACTGATTGTAATCGTATTATTATATTTTCTATTGCGTCGTCGCGACCGCATGCGCCGCGAATTCCGCAAACAGAAAGATGCTTCTTTACGTCGCAGTTTCAGGGATGATAACATCCGTTAATTACCCGGTCTTATTTAAATCGGATTCACAATAAATACAACTTATTTATTATCATTCCATACAGCCCGCAAAACAAAAATTTTGCGGGCTGTATCCTATCTATATTTAAGATTGTTTGTTTTTATGATTCGAAGCAGATAAGATATATTTGCCCCGATACAAATTTTCACAAAACATGACCAATTATCACTCGAAAATACCTGCGAACAATCCTTTTACAGATGCAGGCGCAAAAAAGTTATTGGATGCAGCAGATGTGCTTGACGCAGTTACTTCTTCTTATTTCATCACAAACGAAAATCTTGAGATTATATATTACAATCAGGCTTTTATTCAAAGTCTGGGATTAAGCGCACCGAAAGAGGTGGAAGGTTTACGTCCGGGCGATGTATTGGGATGTATCAATACGCAACATTCAAATGGGTGCGGCACTTCGCCAAAGTGTCAATCATGCTCATTTCGGCAAAGTATATCCGAAGCTCTTAAATCCGGCGAAAAAGTCAACAACGAGGTTACACTCACACACATCAATAATAAGATGGTGGCCTATCAGATTCAGGCCACTCCTTTTGTGCTGGATAATTCAAAATTTGTATCAATCTCCTCAATCGAAACGACAGCCAACAAGCGAAAGCTATTGATGGAATCGGTGTTTTTTCATGACCTGATTAATCTGTCGGGAAGTTTGAGTGGTTATCTCGATATTATTCAGAATTTCGAACCAGCCGAAGTGATGAGTCACCTCCCCTCTTTAAAAGGTATCGCCGATCAGTTGCTCGATGAAATAGTATCACAACGCCAGGTAGCCAGAGCGGAAGAAAACAGATTGGAAGCGGATGTTAATGAGATGACCATGCAAATTTTCATTGACGAAATGAAAAGTCAGACCTCTTTTCACCCGAGTTTTAAAAACAGGAATCTGGTAGTGGAATTTGAGGAGGAAAATTTCAGTTTCTATTCTGACAACCGATTACTCAGCCGTGTATTGATCAATATGCTTAAAAACGCGACAGAAGCTACCGCTAAAGGGAATACGGTAACTCTCTCTATAAAAAAAGAAAACGACGAAATACTTTTCGCCGTTCATAACAAAGAGGTTATCGCACCTGAAATTCAAGAAAATATTTTCAATTACGGATTCTCTACAAAAGGGGCAGGTCGCGGATTAGGAACTTACGGAATGAGACTGTTGGGTGAAAACCTGTTGGGTGGAAAAGTATCATTTCTATCCACTCCCGGGATAGGCACCACATTCTACCTGATTCTACCCGTAATCCATCCGAATACTCCTTTACAGCATTATGCGTTTTAAATATTGATTTTATCGGTAAGATAAGACAGAATTTCGGCTTCGCTATCCGGATGAAACCATCGGATTGATTCGTCGCGCTTAAACCAGGTCATCTGCTTGCGTGAATAAATGCGGGTGTTCTGTTTTATCTTTTCAACGGCGAAATCAAGTGTCCATTCGCCCGACAGATATTGAAACATCTCTTTATATCCCACCGTATTGAGTGAGTTATGAGCCCGATGTTCATATACGGCGCGGGCCTCCTCGAGTAATCCGTCTGCCATCATCTGATCTACACGCTGGTTGATACGGTCGTACAATTCTTCGCGATCGCGGGTAATCCCGATCTTGATGATTTCGAACGGACGCGATTTTATGGTATTCGTACGGAAAGAGGTGAATGTTTTACCCGTCGTAAGGCAGATTTCGACACCATGCATCACCCGTTTGGGGTTTTTACGATCTACAATATCATAATATTCGGGGTCGAGCTTTTGAAGCATCTCCAACAATCCCTCTAATCCAACAGCGGCATAAAGATCAACTACTTTCTGACGCACTTCGGGCGTTACAGAGGGCATATCGTCGATTCCTTTACAAACGGCATCTACATACATCATAGAGCCCCCGGTCATCAAAGCCACGTCGTGCGATTGATAGTAGGTATCCAGAAAAGAGACCACCTCCTCTTCAAAACGCGCAGCGCTGAAATATTCGTCCAATCCCAATGATCCCACAAAATGATGTTTTACCCGGGCAAGTTGCTCAGGAGTGGCGGCAGCCGTTCCGATTGGAAGATCACGGTAAAGCTGGCGCGAATCAGAGGAGATGATAGAGGCGGCAAATGTTTCAGCGATGCGCAGACTTAATTCTGTTTTTCCGACTCCGGTCGGACCTATAAGAACAATAAGATATTTCGGCATATAATAATAATCTATACACCGCAAAGATAATGATTATTTGCGGAATGGCGGTTTTACAACTTCCGCCGCAACGGTTTTGTTACGAATACGTATATGCAACGGCGTGCCGGGAGCGGCATATTCGGGAGCGACATATCCCATACCGATTCCCACATTCAATACCGGAGATATAGAGCCGGATGTAACGACTCCGATCTCTTTGCCGTCGGCATCCTCTATAGCATATCCATTGCGCGGAATGCCCCGTTCTGTCATCCGGAAGCCTACTAATTTACGAACGAGCCCCTCTTCTTTCTGTTTCTGCAAATTGTCGCGGTTGATAAACGGTTTATTATCGACAAACTTAGTGATCCACCCGAGCCCGGCCTCAAGTGGCGACGTAGTGTCGTTCATATCATTACCATACAGATTAAAGCCCATCTCAAGACGCAACGTATCGCGCGCACCCAATCCGATTGGTTTTATGCCTTCGGGCTTTCCGGCCTCAAATACGGCATTCCAGATTGCAGCGGCATCTTTATCGTAAAAATAAAGCTCAAAGCCACCTGCCCCGGTATATCCCGTATTAGAGATGATAACATTCGGTACGC
>JAVVPN010000105.1:0-8837 GCA_036655755.1 Bacteroidales bacterium
ATATGAAAAAAATAAAGATTGTTGCCGACTCGAAGATCCCTTATCTGAGAGGGGTGCTCGAGCCGTTTGCAGAGGTGGTTTATTTGTCACCCGAAAAGATAGATGCGGCAGCGGTAAAAGATGCGGATGCATTGATTATCCGGACGCGCACGAAGTGTAACAGCCGTTTGTTGGAAGGCAGTCGTGTCAAAATGATTGCTACGGCAACGATCGGTTACGACCATATCGACCGCGCTTATTGCAGCGAGGCCGGAATCGAATGGCGCAATGCGCCGGGCTGTAACGCCGCCTCGGTGGCGCAGTATATCCTGGGCGCTCTCTCTTTGCTCACGATTGAAAAAGGATTTGAGATAGCCGGTAAAACCGTGGGTATCGTCGGAGTGGGGAATGTCGGTAAGGCGGTAGAGAAAGAGTGTCTCGACTTAGGCCTGAAGGTATTGCGCTGCGACCCTCCGCGTGCGGAATCAGAAGGCGAAGAGGGGTTCGTTTCGCTCGAAACGATTGCCCGAGAGGCAGACATCATCACCTTTCACACACCGCTGATTCGTGACGGTAAATATCCTACTTTTCACATGGCCAACGATATGTTTTTTACATCTTTAGCTAAAAAGCCAATATTGATTAACAGTTCTCGAGGCGAAGTGGTGGAGGAAGTCGCATTGAAGAATGCTGCTGCCAACGGATTGGTCAGTGAGATGATTATGGATTGTTGGGAGCATGAACCCGATATCGATTGCGAATTGATGGAGCAAACCTGCATATCGACACCGCATATTGCCGGTTATTCGGCTGATGGAAAATCGAATGCGACGCGTATGGCGGTTGAAAATATCGCCCGCTTCTTTGGTTGGGCGCCTGATTTGTCGGGTATTCAGCCACCGGCTATCGACCCTTCCGAATTGGATGCGGCGCTTTATCCGGAAAATACGATTGAGCATCTGATTCTTCAAACGTACGATCCGCGTACCGACTCACAGTGGCTACGCAACAGCCCCGAATCGTTCGAACAACAACGGGGGGATTACCCCTTAAGAAGAGAATATCGGGCGTTTACGGTAAAAAACGCGCAAACGACCGATATCGGAATATTAAAGAAACTAGGATTTAAAGTGATCGGTTGATTACTTCTTCTATAACTTGCGGAAAGTGTGCGTACTCCAGTGCGTGCACTTTTTTTGCTACATCCTCATAGCTGTCTTCCGGAAGTACAGGGCAAAAAGCCTGGAAGATGGTGGCACCTTCGTCGTAGTTTTCATTTACGAAATGAATGGTAATGCCCGATTCTTTTTCGGCCGCCGCCACAACCGCCTGGTGTACGTTGTCGCCATACATTCCTTTTCCACCAAATTTAGGCAATAAAGCGGGGTGGATATTTACAATTGCCTGAGGATAAGCCTCGATTAGGTAAGACGGAATCTTTAACAGGTATCCGGCTAAAACAATAAAATCAATAGATTGTTTTTTTAGAAGGGAGAGAACAGACTCGGCATCCTGCATCTGTTTTCCGGTGATTACTGCGGAGGGGATTTCCAGCTTTTTTGCTCGTTCAAGTACAAAAGCATCAGCCTTATTAGAGATGATCAAACTGATCTCAATTTTTTCATTATGAGCGAAATATTCCGAAATATTCTCAGCGTTTGAGCCCGATCCGGAAGCAAAAATTGCAATTCTCTTCTTCATTTGTTTGTATTTGGTGCACAAAAAAACGATATTTGTGCAGATTCATGTATTTTGTGGTGCAAATATTTGTTTTGTATCGAGAAAAATGTATTTCTTTGCATCTGCAAAATTAAGAAAGTAAATTTATTAATTAACTAAAAACCGTAAGTTATGTCTGAAATAGCATCACGCGTTAAAGAGATTATCGTAGATAAATTAGGAGTTGAAGAATCTGAAGTTACTCCTGAAGCAAGCTTCACTAACGACTTGGGCGCTGACTCATTGGATACAGTTGAGTTGATCATGGAATTTGAAAAAGAATTCAACATCACTATCCCAGACGATCAGGCTGAGAAAATCGGTACAGTAGGCGACGCTATCACTTATATTGAAGCTAACGCGAAATAATCGATTTACTCCTAAAGATTCATTATGGAATTAAAAAGAGTAGTAGTAACGGGTCTGGGAGCAATTACCCCGCTTGGACATAATGTGGCAGACACTTGGGATGCCCTTATCAACGGAGTAAGTGGTGCCGGACCTATTACTCATTTTGACGCTTCTAAATTCAAAACCCAGTTTGCCTGCGAGGTTAAAGACTTCGATCCACTACAGTATTTTGAAAAGAAGGAAGTACGTAAGTACGACCGTTATGCTCAATTGGCTATCGCTGCTGCTAAAGAAGCGGTAGAAAACTCAGGACTTGATCTTGAAACAATTGACAAAAACAGAGTGGGTGTCGTTTTCTCAGCCGGAATCGGTGGTATTCGTACCTTCGAGCAGGAAGTGGGAAGTTACAATGAAGAAGTGGGCCCTAAATTTAATCCGTTCTTTATTCCCAAAATGATTGCTGATATCGCGGCAGGTCACATCTCCATGATTTATGGATTTCACGGACCGAACTACGCAACGGTATCTGCATGTGCTTCCTCTACAAACGGTATTATCGATGCATTCAACCTGATTCGTTTGAATAAGGCAAATGTCATTGTAACCGGAGGAGCCGAAGCTGCTATCTCGATTGCAGGTGTAGGAGGTTTCACTTCTATGCATGCCCTATCGAACCGCAACGATTCACCTACAACGGCATCTCGTCCGTTTAGTGCTTCTCGTGACGGATTCGTAATGGGAGAAGGTGGTGTAGGTTTAATCCTTGAAGAGATGGAACATGCTCTGGCTCGCGGAGCAAAGATCTATGCAGAAGTTGTAGGTGGTGGTATGTCGGCAGACGCTTACCATTTGACAGCCACGCATCCGGAAGGTTTAGGCGCAATGTTGGTAATGAAAAATGCATTGGAAGATGCAGAAATGACACCGGAACAGGTGGATTACATCAATGTGCACGGTACTTCAACACCGGTAGGGGATATTTCCGAGGCGAAAGCCATCAAGGAAGTATTTGGTGAACATGCCTACAAGTTGAATATCAGCTCAACGAAATCCATGACCGGTCACCTTTTAGGGGCTGCCGGAGCACTTGAAGCGATGGTGTGTGTGAAAGCTGTAGAAACGGATACAATCCCTCCGACAATCAATCACGAAGAGGGCGATGAAGATCCGGAAATCGACTACAACCTGAACTTTACCTTTAACAAGGCACAGCACCGTACGGTTAATGTTGCTTTATCGAATACATTCGGTTTCGGCGGTCATAACGCAAGTATTATCGTTAAGAAATTTGTAAAGTAAATTAGCGTGCTAAAAGCATTATATCATAGAATAAGGCTCTTACGGCTTAGGTCGAAGGAGCCTTATTCGGTTTATTACAAGATATTGGGCTTTGTCCCCGACGATTTGAGTATTTACGAACAGGCATTCCTGCATCGTTCCTCTTCCATTAAAACTGAAAAAGGCAAATGGATTAATAACGAACGGCTCGAATTTCTGGGAGATGCTGTACTCGACGCGGTCGTTGCGGATGTGGTTTTCCATAAGTTTGAAACGAAAAAAGAAGGATTCCTCACGAATACCCGTTCTAAAATAGTACAACGGGAAACACTGAATAAGCTTGCGCTTGAGTTGGGGCTGGATAAGCTGGTTAAATCTTCAACCCGTACGGTTTCTCATAATAACTATATGTACGGCAATGCATTCGAAGCTTTTATCGGAGCCATTTACGTAGATCAGGGATATGATGTATGTAAGCTGTTTATCGAGGAGCGGGTAATCGCGCCGTATATCGATTTGGTGAAAATTGCACGCAAAGAGGTCAACTTCAAGTCGAAACTGATCGAATGGAGCCAGAAAAATAAGGTGAAGATCGATTTCGACCTGATAGAATCATTTACGGACGACGATAACAATCCGGTATTCCAAACACAGATTAAGGTGTGTGGTATATCGGCCGGTATCGGAACCGGTTACTCGAAGAAAGAATCGCAGCAGAATGCGGCAAAAGCTACCCTGAAAAAAATTCAGAGCGATGCCGTTTTCCAGAAAGAACTCGAGGATGCGAAAGAAGCACTTAAAAATCCGGTCGTGAATGCTCCTGAACTATCGCAAGAGGTATCAGAAACTACCGACCTTCCGATGGTTGTTTCCGATCCGGAACTCCCGTTCGAGGAAAAAAACGAGGCTTAAAATCCTGATGATATGAGAAACGCCCCAAAAGTTTTGATTGAACTTTTGGGGCGTTTTTATGGCGTTACTTTTTTGAAAATCCTTTTTTACAACAATTGTCCATCCAGGCGAATAGTTCGTCCAAATCGTAATCCCCCATGTGGGGCCGATCCCATGCGATGGCAAAATCCACATCATATCCTTTGTTCTGTAAATAAGTAGCCAGGATCACCTCTATTGCCAGACTCGTATTACTGTCAATCGATCCGTAGCGGATATGCCAGAATCCCGATGTCTTGCTTTCCGGATTACCGATATAATCCATCGGGTTCATCATTTTGATAATCGACGAAGCCGCCAAAGTGCCTTTCACCGAAGAATTATCATACGAATAAAGCGTAAAATGCTGAGCATTGATCGCATCTGTTCCGAATAGATGGTTCTCGGGAGCGGATAAGTCGAAGGTATCGAATGCCGGCGGGGTTTTCATCCGTTGCATGTTGCGGATATACTGCTCAAAGTCGATATCCACCACTTTCTTATCCTTGATGGTAAGCCATTTGATGCCCGACAAATCTTTTCCTCCATCCATAGCCGCCTGAGCTGAAGCCAGAACATACGAAATGACAAGGGTTTTGAAATTACCGTTTCCCTGCGCATCGAGAGTTAATAATTCCCCCCGCTCATTTTTCATACCCAGACTATTGAGATAAACCGGAAACTGTGGTTTTAGCTGGTCGGACACCTGAATCTGTCTTTGGGTAAGTGCTCCCGAAGCATCCTTTTTCTCCCCTTCGCCGTAGATGAAGTTCAACATCGGGTTATTATAGGTATTCACGCCGTTAAATTGCCATTCGTAAGCACAGTCGGCATGATCGAGGTTGGTAATGGGGCAATAGGCCGAAACGGCATAGATATGATCGGGAACATCCGGCGCACCCAGTTCAAGCAAATAGGGCTTATAGTCGGGATGATCACCCGTAGCCCCCAATAAAGAAGACATGGCACCCCCGGCGCTCGTACCGTTAGATATAATTTTTTCGCTGTCGCCCGCAATACGTTTATCATTATAACGCAAATAACATACCGCAGCTTTTAAATCCACCAGGCCTGCGGGAGCTTTACCCGTGTAAACCCCCTCGCTGTTTTTCAGTGTCCGTCCACGTGCTCCCGGCGAGGCGACCACATATCCTTTGCTTAACGCAACATGAATAGCCGATCCTTGTTGCATATCGGCATCTTTCGGCACTCCCGGCATCATGCGCGGTGCGCCGTCCGGCCGATTGGGCATAGGAGGACGGCCACCTCCATTTAGCGTTAGCGGAGCTCCCGGAAGATACCCTTCCACTCCGTTCGGAAAAAAGATAGGGGCGGTTTCCTTTGTGTAACCGTTTATTGTCTCCCCTTCAAAGTAAGGTTCCGGCACATAGATATTGAGCTTTTGATAAGCGGTATCTACCGGAGTGGCTACGTAAATGATATTTTCATAAGCCCGCACGCGATATTGCTTCTTATCAAGCGTAAAACTCTGAGTGGTATAAACCTCCGGATCGAACTCTAAATCATACATTTTGGTTTGCGATTTCAGCTCAGTCGCTAAAACCGAACCCAGGAACAATAGAGGAAGAAATGATTTCATTTATATCTAATTTATTCTTTTGGGTACCTCAACTTCAGGTGAACTAATAACCATCACTTATTTAAAACAAATTGACGGTTATAAGTTCACCTGTATCCTGATCGATTTAGTTTATATTATATAAGTTGCTGTTATCGGGTTATTCCCCGAAGCAGATACCCATCCGTTTTCCCTGGATAATCAAATCGTTATCCGGCTCCACCAACTTCAGTTTATTCGCAATATCGGCCAGAGGAACCGAGGAAATTTCGCTCCCTTTTACACATACCATCCGTCCGTACTGTCGATTCGCAATCAGCTCGGTAGCATGGCCGCCCAAGCGCGTAGCCAGGTTCCGGTCGAAAGGCGAAGGGTTGCCTCCGCGCTGGATATGTCCCAATACGGTTTCGCGGGTTTCGATACCCGTAGCCCTCGAAATCTCCTTGGCGATAAATTCGCCCGGCTTATGACACTCGGGCACTTTGATCCCTTCAGCCACCACGACGATCGAGTAAGGTTTCCCTTTGGCGGCACGGTTCAGGATAAACTCGTTCACCCGGTCCATGTCGTAACCCAGTTCCGGAATCAAGATTACATCCCCGCCGCCGGCCATTCCCGCGTGAAGCGCGATCCATCCGGCATGATGCCCCATCACCTCGATCACCATCACCCGCTTATGCGAGCTAGCTGTCGAGTGGAGGCGGTCGATCGCTTCAGTCGCGATATTCACCGCCGTATTGAATCCGAACGTCAAGTCGGTTCCGTAGATATCGTTATCGATGGTTTTAGGCACCGCCACCACATTCATGCCCAGGCGTGAAATCACATTTGCGGTTTTCATGGTTCCGTTTCCGCCGATGCAGACCACACAATCCAACCCCAGTTCATGATACTTTTTCATTAACTGTTCGCATATTCCATCTTCGTCAGCCTGTAATTGTTTTCGGAAAGGTTTTTCACGCGACGTTCCCAATATGGTCCCGCCCAGATTCAGAATACCCGACAAAGATCTTTCGGTAAATGGTTCGACATCCTCCAGCAGTATTCCTTTAAAACCGGAATGGATTCCCATCACCTCCATTCCATAATGCATAATGGCCGTTTTTCCTACCCCGCGTATTGTTGCGTTAATGCCGGGGCAGTCGCCTCCCGAAGTGAGTATTCCTATTTTCATCGGTATTAGCCTCCTTTTAAGTAGTTTGAGTTTTTCAAAGATAATAAACTCTGTAGCCCGATAGGCTCCAATCGTAATAAAATCGAAAATAAGTGCCTTAAACTATCGTGCTGCGGTAGAACCTATTGATTAATTTCTATTTTTGTAATCCACTACAATCGGAAAACGAGATTATAAAGAACAGATTCTGATGAATACAAAGACCAAACTGCTCTCGTTCGCTTTTTTGAAAAGACAACGCGAGATTGAAAGATACCAAACCGATGCTGAAATCATTCAGCAAAGTCAACTTTTCCGCTTGCTCGAATCCGCGCGAAATACGGAATGGGGACGACAATTTGATTATCGTACGATCGAATCATACGACCAGTTTGCCTCCCGCGTGCCTCTCCAGACTTATGAAGAAATCAAGCCTTATGTAGAACGGATGCTCCGGGGCGAGCAGAACCTGATATGGCCCACCGATATCCGATGGTTTGCCAAATCGTCGGGCACTACCAACGACAAGAGTAAATTCATTCCGGTCAGTGCCGAAGCATTGCGCGACTGCCATTACCAGGGTGGCTGGGATACGGTAGCCCTTTATCTGCATTTGAATCCCGACAGCAATTTCTTTTCGGGCAAAGCGCTTATCCTGGGCGGAAGCCATAAACCCGACGAACTGGCCGAAGGCATTCATTACGGCGACTTGTCGGCCGTGCTGATTCAGAATATCAACCCGTTGCTCGAGTTGATCCGTGTGCCCAATAAAGAGATTGCGCTCATGGACGAATGGGAAGCCAAACTCGAAGCGATGGTCAAAACCACATCCAAAGAAGATATCACCAACCTGTCGGGCGTTCCCTCCTGGTTTCTCGTCTTAATCAAAAAGATACTCGAGAAAGAGGGGAAAACCTCATTGCTCGACGTATGGCCCAACCTCGAAGTATTCTTCCACGGAGGCATCAGTTTCGATCCCTACCGCGAACAATACAAACAGCTTATTCCGTCCGATAAAATGCATTATATGGAAACCTATAATGCATCCGAAGGCTTCTTCGGCATCCAGAACGATTTCAGCGACCGCTCGATGTTGCTGATGATCGACTTGGGCGTTTTCTTCGAATTCATTCCGCTCGAAGAGATCGACTCTCCGCATCCTACCGTACTTCCGTTATGGAAAACTGAACTCAATAAAAACTATGCGGTGGTGATATCCACCAACTCCGGATTGTGGCGCTATATCATCGGCGACACCGTAAAATTCACCTCTTCCGATCCTTACAAATTCGTTATCACCGGGCGCACCAAGCATTTCATCAATGCCTTCGGCGAAGAGCTGATGGTATCGAATGCCGACAAAGGGATAGCCCGTGCGTGCGAACAGACAGGCGCGGTTGTGAAGGACTATACCGCTGCTCCCACCTTCATGCAAGGCGATAAGAAAGGACACCATACCTGGATCATCGAATTCGATAAACAACCCGAGTCGCTCGAAGCGTTTGCCGATATCCTCGACCAATCGCTGCAGGAGCTTAATTCAGATTACGAGGCCAAACGCTACAAAGGGATTTTCCTTTCGCGCCTGGAGTTGATCAATGCCCGCAAAGGCCTCTTCCACGATTGGCTCAAAGCCAAAGACAAACTTGGCGGCCAGCACAAGATCCCGCGCCTGAGCAATAGCCGGCAGTATCTCGAAGAGCTGATAGCGATGAATCAATAAACATATTGTATAAAATAACAGGGGGCGGAAATGTGATTTTCCGCCCCCTGTTGCTTTATTGCCGTTTAGCTTATTTACCGATCTCTTCCTGCAATACCCCTTTTACGATGCTATGGTCGCGCAAA
>JAVVPN010000106.1:0-8764 GCA_036655755.1 Bacteroidales bacterium
ATTGAAAATGAAGAAATAATCTGTAGCTCATCTTCTACCTCTACAGCTCCCCCCATAGCAAAATTAAAATTTTTCAAAGCAGACAAACTCTTACTGCTACTATTTTCTTGCTCTTTTACCAATACATTAGCATTAATCTGATAAACAGGAGAGGTAATTTTCAAATAAAAAAAAGCCAAGCCCAAGCAACAAAATACAGAAAACACAAACCACTTCCATTCTCTCAAATACCTAAGTGCTACACTTCTTAGGTCAATCATTTCATCTTTTTTCTTATTTTGCATAATTTTTATTTTACTAATAAAGCAATAACTAATGAGGTTATAACAGATAGGGTACTAACAATAGCAGAAAGCAATGACACGTTAAATGAATCTTGCTGACTATAACGTGAGTTTCTCTGCTTAGATCTATTTGGTTCAACATAAATGATATCATTTTGCTGTAAGTAGTAATAAGGAGAAGCAAAAAGATCACTTCGGCTTAGATCAAAACGATGGAATTCTTTTGTACCGTTATTATCCCGAATTAATAAAACATTATTCCGTTCCCCATAAATAGTCAGATCTCCTGCATATCCTATTGCGTCCAAAATAGAGGTTCTATCATTCGACATAACATAAAATCCAGGACGGCCCACTTCTCCCAAAACCGAAATTTTAAAATTTAGAAACTGAATATTAACTATTGGGTTCTTCACATAATTAGAGATCAGTGCTTGCAAATAATCTATGCCTTCTTGTTTTGTCAATCCTGCTACTTTCACTTTCCCTAAAACTGGAAAATTAATGTCGCCTTCTTGACTCACCAGATAACTTTGTAAATTCTGCACGAAACTAACTTCTTTTTCACCAGGCATAAGGAACGACATCGCAGGAAGATTAAACGGAGCTACCGTATTAGGATCAAGCCCTGTCACGGTTATCCCCAATAAATCGTCAGGCATAATGCGTACCTGATAATTAACTATTGTATCATTTAGATACGATAGTGAAATTTCATCAATATTCTGAAAATAACTAACATCTTTGTAAGATTTGCAAGATGGAAAAACCATCAAACAAATCGCAACAAGCACAACTTTTAACAAGCAATAAAATTGAATCATTATCAAAAAAAATTCTATAATTAATTTACTAAATTAACGCTATTAAGAAGATTTTATTGTACATAATTACAAAAAACAAGGTCTGTTTTTCTGTATATTTTATGTCTTCTATCATTTAAAGACCAAAGCACACTCCTTCCTAAGAAAGTAGAATTAATCTTATAAATTAATTTGACACACTCTTCTTTTAAATATTACAAAGATAAATATTATTTCATATTTAGACACTTAATTTAAATAACAATAAAAGACGATATAAAGCTCTCATGTATACAGCAAGGATGTTTCGTATTTTTGAGCTTATATGTTACACACCCCAATCAGAATGAAAAATCATATCTTCTATCGGTTTAAGGTTCTTCAGGATCATGCTTAGAACCGCCATCATCCATCCGTACTCTTGCCTTACTTATACTAATCCGGCAACTTTATTATCAGATACAAAAGCCATCCAGCGTCAAGATGTATGTGATATCCGAAGTCCTCGTCATAGAGGAAGTAGGCATATTAAATTGCCTGTCCAAAAGATTCTCTCAAACAGGTTTCTTGTGGAAAAAATCTGTGGCAATCCTGAATTTGCCATGAGCCTTACTTTATATATATATCTTTCGAATGAAGTGTAACGATTGTCCTCGATATTGGTATCCCACCGGATGGCAATATCGAGGACAAGCCCTGGACTTCCGTAAAGCCTTTATTTTCAAAGCAGACTGTCTTGATTTTTTTTTAAAGAGTTCCCTTTCTTTCTGATTGTTTCCCATTAGGGGTTTTTCGATAATAGCAACCTTCGCTTCCTGAGACATTCAAAAGTTAATACATTAGATTTACTGAATAATAAAATTCACTCTCTTTGATAAACTGGAATTTACTCGATCCTACCTATTGTATCTCGAAAAGACGTATACTGCTTTTTTTGAATATCGTTTTTTAATTCAAGTTTGCGCATTTTTTCTTTTAAATCTGCCATCTCTCCCTCCTCTGGTGTCATTTTTAGGACTCCATTACCAAGAAAATGTCCTTGATTCTATTTTTTGAATTCCTTACGCCTACGATAAATCAGATGACTTGCAACCCCTAATCCCCTGGCCAACCCATTCATATCCTTTCTTTCGCAGCTGAGTTGACTATATTTTCCTTAAAAATGCGATCGTAATGTATTCTTTCTTGTCTCATTATACAAATGTTAAGTTTTTATCGTAACTCATTGCCCACCTAAAATCGCCCCCTCTCTCAAAAACAACAAAACATAAATTAAACAATTATTGCTATTTTCAACATTCCCATCTCCCTTAAATATTCTATTTTAGTTTCTAACGAAACTTTAAATACAAAAGAGTAAACAAATAATAGGCAATCAGAAAGGGGTAAAATGACAATTCCTCTCTCTTTTCTCTCTCATTTGAAAAAAAATACGCAAATTTGCAATTTGAAATCGTATTGAAATATTTTTTTTCATTCACACAGCGAGTATTATAAATGGAATTTACAGCGCAGCAAATTGCAGATTTTCTGCATGGCGAAATCTTAGGCGACCCAACCGTTAAGGTTAACAACGTATCAAAAATCGAAGAGGGAAAACCTGCTACTCTTTCTTTCCTCGCAAATCCGAAATATACACCCTATATATATGACACCAATGCCAGTATCGTATTGGTGAATCGTGATTTTGAACCAGAAGCTCCGGTTAAAGCCACTCTGATTAAGGTTGACAACGCATATGCTTGTATCGCGATGCTTCTCAACATGGTAGAGCAAAGCCGGCCGAAACGAAGCGGACGTGAAGAAAATACTCATATTGATTCTTCGGTTACTCTTCCGGAAAATTACTATATCGGAGCCTTCGCATACATCAGCAAAGGTGTAACACTGGGAGATAATACAATGATATACCCTCAGGTATATATTGGTGACAATGTGAAAATCGGGAATAACGTAACGTTACACCCCGGTGTAAAAATATATCATGATTGTGTGATTGGTAACAATTGTACAATCCATGCAGGCTCTGTTATCGGAGCTGACGGATTTGGGTTTGCGCCTTCTGCTGATGGCTATCAGAAAATTGCTCAAATCGGGAATGTCGTATTAGAAGACAATGTTGAAATCGGAGCAAATGCTACGATCGATCGTGCAACAATGGGCTCAACAATCATCCGAAAAGGGGTTAAACTCGACAATCTTGTGCAGATTGCACACAATGTAGAGATTGGCAAAGATACCGTAATGGCTGCTCAAGTGGGCGTGGCCGGATCTACCAAGATCGGAGAAAGATGTATGTTTGGAGGTCAAGTAGGGGTTGCCGGTCATATCTCTATCGGAGATAATGTAAATATCGGCGCACAATCAGGTATCCCGAATACAGTGGATGCCAACCAGTCTATTCTGGGATATCCCGCTCAACCGGCTCGCGAATTTGCTCGTCAGACCGTGATGATCAAAAAACTACCGGAGCTAAACCAAACAATCAAACAACTACAAAAAGAAATCGATTTTTTAAAGAAAAAAATAGCGGAATAATCCTATGACACACCAAAAGACGCTTAAAAACAGTTTTTCGCTTACGGGCAAAGGATTACATACAGGATTAGAAATCACTGTTACCTTTAAACCGGCACCGGAAAACCATGGATATAAAATCCAGCGCATTGACTTACCGGAACAACCTATTATAGATGCGGTTGCAGATAATGTAAAAGAAACTCAACGAGGAACTGTTGTCGGTAAAAACAACGCAGTAGTCAGCACAATCGAACATGCAATGGCAGCATTGTATGCAGCTGATATCGACAACTGCCTGATCGAAGTAAATGCTCCAGAATTTCCGATTCTGGACGGCAGCTCAATTCTTTATTGTGAAGAAATTGAAAAAGCCGGCATTGAAGAACAAAAAGCACCGCGTGAATATTTTATCATCAAAAATAAAATAGAGATTAAAGACGAAGAGACCGGAGCCTCTCTGCTTATCCTTCCGGAAGACAGCTTTACCATCAACACGTTAATCTCTTTTAATTCACCTGTTTTATCCAATCAGTTTGCTACCTTGTCGTCGCTTTCCGATTTCAAAGAGGAAGTAGCGGCAGCACGTACATTTGTATTTGTTCGCGAGATTGAGCCATTGGTTACTCACAACCTGATTAAAGGAGGTGATTTGGACAATGCAATTGTTATTTATGACAAAGAAACATCTCAGGAAGAACTGAATAAGCTGGCCGACCTGATGGGGGTTCCTCATAAGAACGTTAACCAATTGGGATATATCAACAACAAGCCACTTGTTTTTGATAATGAGCCGGCACGCCATAAATTATTGGATGTGATTGGCGACCTTGCCCTGATCGGAAAATTCATCAAAGGCCGGGTTATCGCTACTCGTCCGGGACATAAAATCAACAATCAGCTTGCCCGCATGATCCGTAAAGAAATGAAACGGACAGAGGTACAAGCTCCTACTTATGACCCAACGAAAGAACCGGTAATGGATATCAACCGCATTAAGGAACTTCTTCCTCACCGCTAT
This sequence comes from Bacteroidales bacterium, assembly GCA_036655755.1. Taxonomy (GTDB): domain Bacteria; phylum Bacteroidota; class Bacteroidia; order Bacteroidales; family JAUNSR01; genus JAUNSR01. The sequence goes on from JAVVPN010000106.1 coordinate 4,626, forward strand.
CCATTCCAGATGATCGATAAGGTTATCGAGATTGAAGACAGTTATATTGTCGGTGTGAAAAATGTAACCAATAACGAGCCTTTCTTCCAGGGCCATTTCCCGGAAGAACCTGTTATGCCGGGTGTTCTACAAATTGAGGCGATGGCTCAATGCGGAGGGCTGCTGGTATTAAACATGGTAGATGAACCGGCACGTTATTCTACATATTTCATGAAGATCGATAATGTAAAATTCCGTCAGAAAGTGACTCCGGGAGATACGATTATTTTCCGAATCTCTATGATGACCGAATTACGTCGGGGATGTGCTCAGATGAAAGGCTATGCTTTTGTAGGAGACAAAATTGTGACAGAAGCCGAATTCATGGCTCAGATCATTAAAAATAAATAATCACTAAATAGCACTCCGGTTGCGCAATACCTTTTGTATACTGCGATTTGGCCGGTTATGTTTGAGAACAAAAAAATCAATTTATTCAAAAATGAAACAACCTTTAGCTTACGTACATCCGGACGCGAAAATCGCCAATAATGTCGTGATCGAACCGTTTGTTACAATCGATAAGAATGTTGTAATCGGCGAAGGCACGATCATTGGTTCGAATGTTACGATCCTTGAAGGAACTCGCATCGGAAAAAACTGTCGGATTTTCCCGGGAGCCGTTATCGGCGCTATCCCGCAGGATCTGAAATTCCGCGGCGAAGAAACGACTGCTGAAATCGGAGATAATACAACTATCCGCGAATGTGTAACTATCAACCGCGGTACTGCTTCAAAAGGCAAAACGGTAGTCGGTAGTAACTGCTTGATTATGGCATATTGCCACGTAGCACATGACACGGTTGTTGGTAATAATGTAATCATGTCAAACTGCGTTCAGTTAGCTGGCGAAGTTGTTGTTGATGATTTTGCTATTATCGGCGGTGGTGCATTAGTTCATCAATTCTGCCATATTGGTTCACACGTGATGATTCAGGGAGGCTCTCTGATCAATAAGGATATTCCTCCTTATGTAAAAGCAGCCCGCAACCCGATCTCGTATGCAGGTATCAACTCTATCGGCTTACGTCGTCGCAACTTCACCAATGAAGCAATTCGTGACATCCAGGAAATCTATCGTTACCTTTACCTATCCGGTCTAAACAACAGCGACGCAATCGAACGAATCGAAGCTGAATTACCGGCAACAAAGGAACGCGATGAAATTATCCTTTTCGTACGTAATTCTCAGAAAGGAATTATTAAAGGGTATATTTAATCTATTTTTCCATATACACTAAAATAAAAAGATAGTCTCGAGAACAATTCGGGGCTATCTTTTTTTGTATATTTACACCTATGAAATCGCCACAACTCTCCTGACGGCAAGATATCCGACAGAAGGTATATAAATGGCGCATTTATACTTTAATGCTAAATAACAGATCATCTATAAATGAAATCACTGGGTATTCTTCATGAAAATTCAGATTATTTTTCAACATTTTTAGTCACTCAATATGGTATACAAATTCTTAATACTCTCGGATGAAGTAGACAACTTCGCAAGAGAAATCAGCATTGATTCTGAAGCCACTTTCCTTGATTTGCAAAATGCAATTCTTGATTCGGTAAACTTTTCAAAAGACCAGATGACCTCTTTTTTCCTTTGTGATGATGATTGGGAAAAGAAAACAGAAATCACGTTGATCGAGATGGACTCAAGTCCCGAATACGATAGCTGGGTGATGGAAGATACGCGTCTGAGCGAATTACTGGAAGAAGAAAAGCAAAAATTATTATTTGTTTTCGATTACATTACAGATCGCAGTTTCTTCATGGAGCTTCGCAGTATCGAACCGGGAAAAAACATTGATGCGCCTGTATGCAGCCGCTCAACCGGTACACCTCCTCCGCAACTTGAATCATTCGATGATATCGCAACAGCAAACGCAACTGCCAACACAGCAGACTTCGCTGCAGACTTGTATGGCGATGAGGAATTCGACCCGTCAGAACTTGATGAAGAAGGATTCTCTGACTTCGATGCATCCAGCGATCCTTACGCTACCGAATATTGATTTCTTATCTATATTAAAATATCCCCAAAGCACGATCCTTATCTACAAGTCGTACTTTGGGGATATTCCATTTAATTAATACTACGCGAAATTCTTATTTTTACAAATTTATTTTAAACCACCCGCCACAATATCTGTTATATATCCAGATGATAATAGCGTGGTTATGAAAAAACTTTTACTCTTATTTTTGTGCCTGTTACCTTTGTTTGTGAAAGCACAACCCATCCAAAGCTGTGTCGATATCTTCAATATGCGACAATATTGGAACAGCAATCCGAATCCAACCCTATACACCCTCGAAAATAATCCTGTGGTAAGTTTCATTTCGGTCATCCCAAATGGATACCGGGTCTACATACAAGACATCTCTGGAGGCATAATCATGCTTCTCCCACCCGAATTACCCCCATTTATGAATATCGGCGATTTATTGGGAGACCTGAAAGGGAGCCTTACCCTTTACGAAGGATCACTAGCCTTTATCCCGGCCGCAAAACCCATCATCGTCAGCAGCGATAATCCGGTCTATCCACAAAACATCGACGTAATGACCATGATGCTCAATCCCGGCAATTACGAATCCATGCTCATACAGCTTTCCAACATCACCATGAACGGAGGTGGCGATCTGTTTGAAACCGGCAAACACTATATCATTTACCAACAAAAGGCCACCACAGCCCTTTTCACACTATTCCCCTATGCCGATTACATCGGTACACCCATTCCGGACGCACCCGTAAATATTGCCGGACTGGTCACATTCAACCGTTTTACGGGAGAAGTAACCATTACCCCCCGTTTTATGGCCGACATCAGCTACTCCTACGGCAACAATCCGAAAGGATCATGGAATGCCGACGACGTATTCGCTTCCGATGGCTATTTACAGGTACGCTCGCTTACACGACAACCCATTCAGGTTTATACCCTCTTGGGGCAGATTATTATCCAAGAATGGATAGAGCCCGGATTTACCGAGCTCTATGTGCCAACAAATGGCGTTTATATCGTAAAACTGGGCAAACTGACAAAACGAATCAGCATCCCATAAAATACCTACAAAGCATATTTCAATCCCTCTTTCGCAAGAATCGTAGTCGGAAATATCTCTTTTGCTTCTTTCTGAAGTACACTGTCATCTTCATAACGTGCAGAATAATGCCCGATCATCAATTGCTTCACTCCGGCCTTCTGCGCTATCGTAGCGGCCTGCCGAGCCGTTGAATGGAATGTTTCTTTTGCCCGTGGAGCCGCATCTTCCGCAAAAGTCGCCTCATGATACAAAAGATCAACCCCTTCAATATGCGGAATCAATTTCTCATAATAAGCCGTATCCGAACAGTAAGCATAACTCCGTGCTGCTTCAGCTGGTTTTGTCAACGCCGCATTCGGCACAATATCACCATCCGGAGTCACCCAATCCGCACCCTCTTTAATTGACTGAAGCGCCTTAATCGGAATCTTCCAGAAGGAAATCATATCCGACCGCAAATGGCGCTCTTTAGGCTTCTCTTTAAATAAAAAACCACAAGTAGCCACTCGATGCTTCAACGGAAGAGAATAAATCTCCAACGATTTATCTTCATAAATAAGGGCTTTTTGCAACGGATCAATCGAGTCGAAACGCACCTCAAATGGCAAGTCTTTACAAAAATAATCGAGCATCGGGCGAAACACTTTCTCCGCATCCGGATGCGCATGAATTACAAACTCCCCTGTCCTTCCCAACAAACCCAGCGTCGACAATAAGCCGGGAAGCCCGAAGCAATGATCACCATGCATATGCGACAAGAATAGATGACCTAATCTCGAAAACTTCAAACGCATGCGGCGCAATTGCAACTGAGTACCCTCACCACAATCCACCATAAACAACTTATCCCGAAAATTTACAACCTGGGCACTTGGCAAATGACGCATCGTAGGCAATGCCGACCCACATCCCAATATATTGATTTCAAACTTCTCCATAACAAAAAAAATAGGGAACCCCGAATGGGATTCCCTATCAAATATAATCAATTTCAGTCAGAAATTATTTTTTTTCTGCGTCCATTTTTTCTTTCAAAGCAG
>JAVVPN010000107.1:0-8514 GCA_036655755.1 Bacteroidales bacterium
AGGGTATTTCCTTTGTTATTCTTGCATGATCAGTTGCAAATGTTTTGTTTGGATGCGCGCCGCCAGCCACTCTTTGAGCTTGGTGGTTTCTTCCTCGTTGATATGCCTGTCTGTCGATACGATGGCAAGCGTAACCGGAGTCAGTCGCATCGAATCTATCTGGCTTGAGTAGGTGTTTGCTACGGCAAGGCCGGTTACCTGAGGAAAGATAATCTTAATTTCGGGGGCAATAACCATACCGATTGAATCCAGACGCTGATAACCCATTAGGTTTACTTGCAGTGAATCGATCATTTTGCGCTGATGATCCAATACCTGCTGATTATGTTTCAGTAAATCCTGCATGATAGTACTGGTAAGCACTTGTTCATTCATGGAGGTACCTGGTTCATATCCTTGAACTACGCGCAACTTCACATCGTTTAACCCGTAAAACGGCATTTTCGAGCTGATGATATTGATAGAGTCTTGCGGTATATTCTGCCCGATAAGCGAAATTTCGAGGGTTTTCTGTTTGTCTTTTGTAACAAGCTGTTTGTTGAGGACCTGCGTTGAGGGGAAATCGAACTGTTGCGATACGAAGTTCTGTATCTGCGCTTGCTGGATATTCTCTTTCAGAATGTTCCAGGTTATGTAAAGGCTGGGCATTGCCGTCACCAATACCAATACGCTGATCCATCGTACCAGGTTCTTTCGCTTTTTGACATCCTGTGCCGGTTTGCGTGGCAATTTCAGAATACGTACCCCAAGCCAGGTTGCGAAGCCGATGTATACGCAATTGATCATGTAAAGATAAAACGCACCGAAGAAGAAGTTCCATTGAGCTGTCGCAAGTCCGTAGCCACTCGTACAAAGGGGGGGCATCAAGGCGGTGGCGATAGCTACCCCCGGTATCACATTTCCTTTCTCTTTACTTCCGGTAGCGATAATACCCGCCATACCGCCAAAAAAGGCAATCAGCACATCATAAATCGTAGGTGTGGTACGAGCCAGCAGTTCCGAACGTGCTTCGTCTATCGGAGAGATCAGAAAGTAAAGGCATGATGTCAGCATACCAAATACGGTAGCTACTGCCAGGTTCTTAAACGATCGTTTGATCAAATCAAGGTCTGTTACACCCAATCCCAGTCCGATACCCATGATTGGGCCCATCAGTGGCGATATTAACATCGCACCGATAATAACGGGGATAGAGTTCATGTTTAATCCCAGCGAAGCTACGAAGATGGCGAATATCAATACCCACAGATTGGTTCCGCGAAATTCGATGCCACTTACAATGGCATCCACGGTCTGGGTATTCGACATCTTATCACGGTTCAGATCAAGAAATGATTTGATTTTTGCTTTTACTTGAAAATAAAGTTTTTCGGCATCCATATCTTATCGGATTAATTTATTGACAAAGGGTATCTCTTTTAAAGGTAAATCCTTTTTTATAACAACGAAAATATAAATCAGGATTAAAAAAGAACGTAATAAAAACAGAACCAGCGTATTTGTAACCGGCATGAATATCCCCGTAAAGAATAGGGCCATGGCAAGAGCGAAATATCCCGCTGCATTTTTAAGCTCATATTTTATGGGATAGTACTTTTGTCCGAAATAGTAGGAGGCGCCCATCATCAGGAGATACACCGTGAAGGCGGTCCACGCACACGCCATATAACCGAATAATGGTACGAACAGGATATTCATCGTAATGGTCAGGATACATCCCGAAACCGAAAACCAGGCACCCCATTGGGTTTTATCAGTAAGCTTATACCAGAAAGAAAGGTTGAAGAAAATACCGAAAAAGAATTCGGCCATCATTACAATCGGTACCACTGCGAGTCCTGAAAAATATTCGGGCCGTATATGTCGGCTCACTACCGGAATTTCGGGCAGGAATCCGATCAGCAACCCTACGCTCAAGAAAATAAACAGGCCGAAGATGACGAAGTATTTCATCGCCTGAATATATGCCTGCTTGTTATCGGCGCTTCTGTTCTTTCCGAAAACGAATGGTTCGTAGGCGAAACGGAACGCTTGGATAAACATGATCATTACCACTGCAAACTTATAGTTCGCTCCGTAAATACCCAGCTGACTCTTGGCCGTAACCGGATCGCTCACCAACATCGGAAACAGTATTTTATCTGCTGTCTGATTGATAATCCCTGCCACTCCTAAGATGAGTAACGGAAACGAGTAGCGTAAAATCTGTCGAAGCAACGGTTTGTTGAAACGGTAGCGGATGCCGAAAAGTTGAGGGAAAAGCGCAAGCATCATGCTGCTGCTAGCCAGTAGATTGGCAAGCACGATGTAAAATACGCCGCTTTTTGTCGGGTCGTACACATAGCTTGTCAGTTGTGGATGCGATTTATATAAAATAGGGCATAAAACCAGAAAAAACAGGTTGAGCGCTATATTTAGGAATACGAACAGTAGTTTGATCGAAGCGAACCGTAAGGGCCGCTTCTCATAGCGTAGGTAGGCGAAGGGTAATGAACTGATCACATCGATACCGATTACGACCGCCATCATAGACAGATAACTTTGTTGCCCTGCAAATCCCATCGCCGAAGCGAGTGGAGTCAGAAACGCGAACACCAGCGCCAGGAATATACCTGTCGTTACCCACAACGAGGTCATGCAGGTACCATATACCAGTTTGGGGTCGCTGTTTTCTTCTTTATTGGCGAAACGGAAGAATCCGGTCTCAAGGCCATAGGTGAGAAATACCAATAACAATGCCGTCCAGGCATAAAGCTGTGTTACCTCGCCGAATTCATAGTCGTTTACTTTGACTACATAGAGCGGCACCAGCAACCAGTTCAATAATTTTCCGATAATCGAGCTAAGGCCGTATAACGCGGTATCCTTAGCCAGGCTTTTCATTCCTGCCATTTGTATTATTTACGATAAACTTTAAAATAAGGATCCGGTGTCTGCGATACGGTTTCGCCCCAGATGTTTATAAGCAAGCTCGGTAACTTCGCGTCCGCGCGGAGTGCGTTTCAAAAATCCCTCCTTGATCAGGAACGGTTCGTACACCTCTTCGAGCGTACCGGGATCTTCGCCCAGCGCCGTAGCGATGGTGGTAAGCCCTACCGGGCCTCCACGGAATTTATCAATGATAATCGATAGTATCTTATTGTCTACCTCGTCTAATCCATATTGGTCGATGTTGAGCGCTTCGAGCGCGTAGCGGGCGATCTCGATGTCAATTTTTCCGTTTCCTTTTACCTGCGCGAAATCGCGTACGCGGCGCAACAGCGCATTTGCGATACGCGGAGTACCACGGCTTCGCAATGCAATTTCGATAGCCGCCTGCTCTGTACATGCCACATTCAAGATACCAGCCGATCGGCCCACGATGCCGGCAAGCACTTCATTGTCATAATATTCGAGATGTGAGTTGATGCCGAATCGGGCGCGAAGCGGAGATGTAAGTAATCCGCTGCGGGTAGTGGCGCCCACCAGCGTAAAGGGGTTCAGATCGATCTGTATTGAGCGGGCGCTCGGACCTTTGTCAATCATGATGTCGATGCGATAATCCTCCATCGCTGAATAAAGGTACTCCTCTACGATGGGGCTCAGGCGATGAATTTCGTCGATAAACAATACGTCGTTCGGCTCAAGGCTGGTCAAGAGTCCGGCCAGATCACCGGGTTTATCCAATACCGGCCCCGAAGTGACTTTAAAACCCACTCCCAATTCATTGGCGATAATATTCGATAAAGTAGTTTTTCCAAGCCCGGGAGGGCCGTGCAGCAATACATGGTCGAGCGCTTCTGCTCGCATCCGTGCCGCGATAACGAAGATGCGCAGGTTTTCAACAATCTTGTCTTGTCCGTTGAAATCTTCGAATCGCAAAGGTCGTAATGCTTTTTCTATATCTTTTTCGGGCTCATTTGGCTGATAATCCCGGATATCAAATGTCTGATCCATAATCTTTCCTTATATGGTCACAAAGATATCCATTTTCATTTGTATATAGTCTATTTGTTAACATCAAGGTACAAATGCGCCATTTATATACCGTATGTTGGGTAACTCAACTTTAGGTGAATTATGGCGATTTCATTTTGCTACTCCGAGCCTCCCGGTTTGCTGAGTAATCAGGATTTAGTCGATGATTCCTTCATTTTGCATCTCCGTACGCAGGTTATTATAGAATACCTCCACTTTGATGATCACCTCATAGCCATCCTTGGTTTTCCGGCGCTCATCTTCCAGGGGGAATCCATCGGGCGTAATACGCACGAAGTTAAGATAGTTACCTTCTCCTTCAAGAAAATAGTCGAAATAAGCACCATGCTTATCTCTTGTTTCTGCCGCACAGATTGATTTGATTTTTAAACCGGAATTTTTGTTTGGAAAAAGGCAGGCTTGTACCGATTGCCGTTGTCCTTGCAAAATTGCTTCTTCTACATTTTCGCCAGATGCAGTCACTCTGAAACAGTAGATCCCATTGGCCGGGGTGTTTAATAATACAATTGCTCCCTCTTGGGGCGAACTGAATTGTTGATCCGGGCACTCCCTGGAACTTAAAGAATATGACTGTGCAAACAAAAAAAATGAAAAGAAAGCCATGAATAATCGATTCGTTTTCATATGGCTTAATATTAAAGGTTTAAGAGATATTGTCAGATTGGAAAATCTAAAACCCAAATAGCTTCTAAGGCAAACACGCTATATAAAATATAAACAAATAGATTAAAAAAAAGTTATCAGAATAGGGGTAAAAAACGGAAATCACGTCATAGTAGTGGCAGTACTTCCGTAGCGAACGCTTCATGAGGTACAAAAAAAATGCAAGAAGACCCTATAAGTGCTTCTTGCCTATTGTGTTTTTTTGAGTGAAAACTAAATAAAAACCGTATGGTAGGAACTCTGTTTTACAGTAAAATGCGAGCCATCAGGCGTCCCAGAGACTCGGATACAGAATAGGCTCTGAAAATTCGTTTCATCTTTTTACCGGAAATGGAGCATAAAGAGGGATGTCGTCGCAGAATGTGGAGTGCTTCGCGGCTTTTTTCGCAAGCCGAGTCGAAATAATGGTAACGGAAGCTACGAACGATAGATTGCAGACGCAGGCTATCTACACATTCTTCTAATTGATAGTATTCGGGTTTGTCTTTCAGAAAATTGCGAATCAGTTCGGGGAATGTGGCAAGGTCGAAATAATCTTTTTCCGAAAAAGAGAGTTTCTTCTCTGCCGGAGCTTTACGGATATAATGATGCAACAGCGGTTTACTGTTTACTTTTACGATTTTTCGGGAGTAATAGGCCAGCTGGGTAGTGAGCAGGGTATCTTCGCCTAAAAACAATTCGGCTTCAAAACGGATGTCGAATCTGGAGTAAAGCGAACGTTTGTGCATTACGCTCCATACCATCCAGTAATTCTGACGTTGGTAAAGAGTGCGGATGAAATCGATGCCTGTCAGGCGTACAAAGCGCATAGATGCAGATTCTATCCGGGTATGATTATACTGATTTTCAATCCAGAAGTTCAGCACGACCATATCGGCGTCAGATTCTTCTCCGCGCTTATAAAGCAATTCGAGTGCATTCGGGGTGAGCGTATCGTCGCCATCCAGATAAAGGATATATTCTCCTTTTGCTTTTATCAGACCAGCCTGACGTGCCAAAGAGAGTCCTTCACCGACTTTATTGATTAATTGGATGCGGGGATCCATATCCATGTAGTGGCAGATCGTATCTACGGTTTTGTCGGTGCTGCCCCCTTCAATAACAATAATTTCGATTTCCTGAAGTGTTTGATTCATCACTGAATCCAGACAAGCGGGCAGGTGTTTCTCCTGGTTTCTTACCGGAATGATGACTGAAACTTTGACAGAATTCATAATTGGTTTGAATAAATTGATATTTGCACGTTATTGCCTTTCCCAAATAGTAAAAAGACAAGAATGCAGTTTTCAAATCACCGTTTTACCGTTGATTTGGTAGCATTTTGGTTGGAAATAGTGGCGCAAAATTAATTTTTTTTTGATAATAGCCATCACAAAGCAATAAAATATTTCAAATTGAAAGGATCTGTATCTTATTAAGATGCAACGTTTAAGGATAGAGGTGCATCTTACAGAAAGAATAAAATATATTATGCAGTAAGTGTATTTAGTAAAAAAGGTGATTTTCATAAGGGTAAAACGTTGAAATGAAAAAAGTTCCGTGTACTTGAGAAATCTTTTTCTTACCTTTGCGCGATAAATTTTTTAAGAAACAAATGCAAGCTATTCACATTATTACGCCCGTAAAAGATTCGATTGAGCTTACGCTGGAAACAGTAGAGGCGGTAATGAGTTCATCGTTATCAGTACCTTTTGAATATACCATTTATAACGATTTCAGCTCGCCGGAAACGACCGCCCGTTTGAAAGAGGCATCTTTAAAATATGGTTTTAATCTGGTAAATCTGGAGGAGATAACCGACCATCCATCGCCCAATTATTTGTTGGTGCTACAGATGGCTCAGAAACGCGCGCTTGAAGCGCAGGCCGGACTGTTGATTATTGAATCGGATGTGATTGTGCGTCCCGACACTGTACAAAGTATGTTTGACGGGGCAATGAACCGGGTTCACTGTGGAATAGCGGCTGCGGTAACGGTAGATGAGGCAGGTGTGATAAACTATCCTTATTTATATGCGAAAGGAGAAGAGGGCAAAGTATATGCTACTTCAAAGCATGTCAGCTTTTGCTGCTCTTTGCTGACCCTCAATTTTATGGAAAAGTTTGATTTCGGGCTACTTGATCCGGAAAAAAACTGGCATGATGTGACTATTTCGCATCAGTCACTGAAACTCGGATTTAAGAATTATCTGTTTACGACCCTACCGGTATGGCATCGCCCGCATGGTAGCCGTCCTTGGAAACAGTTGAAATATACCAACCCGTTGAAATACTATTGGTTGAAGTTTACCAAAGGGCGTGATAAGATTTGATTTATTTATTCAGATGAAAAAACAATGATTGATTCTTCCGTTTCGGTAATCATTCCGATCTATAATATGCAGGAGTATTTGGAAGAAACCATTCAATCAGTATTGAAGGCTTCTTATCCAAATATTGAAATAATACTGATGGACGATGGTTCGACAGATAGCTCTGCTGTTATTGCCCATAAATACGCAACAGAATATCCCGACCGGATCCGGTTCTATCAACAAGCTAACGCCGGGGTTATTGCCGCCCGGAATCATGCTATTGAGAAGGCCACGGGAAAATATATATTTCCATTAGATGCAGATGATTTGTTGCATGCTGATTTTTTGGAAAAAGCAGTGAATGTACTGGATACGCGGCCGGAAGTGAAGGTGGTATGCGCAAGCGACTTGTTCTTCGGCGACCGGAATTCTCCCTGGAATTTGCCGGAATTTTCCATATCGTTACTGGCCCGGAAAAATATGATTGCGGCTAGTGCCCTTTACCGAAAAGCGGACTGGGAGCGTGCAGGTGGATACTGTAGTGAGATTATTGCCCGTGAAGATTGGGAATTCTGGATTTCGATCCTGAAGAACGGCGGAGAGGTGGTGCGCCTTACAACCCCGGGTATCTCTTATCGTATTCGCTCGGGTTCAAAACGGGTGAGCGATCGAAAGCTGAAGAAGCATGTTGTCGATACATTAAATCGGCGCCATCCCGAATTTTTTCAACGGGAACTGGGTGGTCCGCTTCGTTATAACCGCTCGTGGTCGAAAATTATAAATAAGATCGCGTCTGTATGGCAGGGTAAAAAAATGAATATCCATACTAACTTTCAAGAATTGTCGTTGTTTATATACAATTTACCGACCCAATTCGATAAAGAAGGCGAGGTTATTTATAAAGGACGGAACCAGTTGAAAAAATATACCGTAGCAGGACATGAGCTGATCGTGAAATCATATCGGCGACCGATTTTTATAAATCGGATCATCTATGGATTATTGCGGGCTTCGAAGGCGCAACGCTCTTACGAGTATGCGTTGAAGTTCTTGAATGCAGGTATCGGATCGCCGTTTCCGGTAGGTTTTATCAATGTAAAACGAAGTTTTTTGTTGGATACGAGTTATTTCATTTCTCTTAAGTCAGAATGTAACTTTCAGTATTCCGATTTTAAAAAACAAAAGTTTGAGCATGAACAGGAAATACTGGAGGCAATCGGACGAACTACGGCGATCATGCATGAACATGGATTTCTGCACAAAGATTATTCAGCCGGAAATATCTTGTTTCGCGACGAGATACCCGTTCCGATTGAAATAATAGACTTAAACCGGATGCGCTTCTGTAAAATAGATATGCAGACCGGTTGTAAAAACTTTGAACGTCTGCCAGGCTCAGCCGGGATGTTTAGTACGATGGGGAAGGCATATGCCAACCATCGGAATATGGATGAAAAAGAATGTGTCTTATTAATAGAAAAATTTCATGACTAACAAGCTGCCCAAAGTAACGATTGTGACGGTATGTTATAATGCTGCCGATTCCATTCAGAAGACAATGGAAAGTGTCTTGAATCAAA
>JAVVPN010000108.1:0-8447 GCA_036655755.1 Bacteroidales bacterium
CCGCCGTTTTTACAGAAGCCCGTTGATCGAAAGATTGACGGGCTTTTTTGTTTTCAAGCTGAAGGTTATTGAAAATTTTAGTGCTTCTAATGACTTTAAGGAATATAGAATATACTCTGGGATTCTTAAAAACAATCTTGTTATTTACATTTGTAAATAAACAAGGCATTTTATTAGAGTTCGAATTCTATTTTGCAGGTAAATAATATAGAAATCGGTATATTAGGCTTTGATTTTTTTCTTTAAAAATTGAAATGACAGATAAATGGGAATAAAAATATTACATACCGGAGATTGGCATTTGGGTCAGAAATTTTATGATTATGATCGAACGCCCGAGCATAGAGCCTTTTTAGATTGGCTTATTAATTATATAAAGGTAGAAAATGTTGATGTATTATTAATCGCAGGGGATATTTTTGATGTAGCTAATCCGTCTTCACTTGCTCAACGGTTATTTTATAATTTTCTATATGAAGTAACTCAATGTGTAAAAGGATTACAAATTATTCTGATAGCCGGAAACCATGACAGTGCGGCCAGGCTTGAAGCTCCGAGTGTATTAATGGAAGTATTCAATATTACCATAGTTGGAAGTATCAAACGAAAACCGGATGATAATTCAATAGATTGGTCGTCATTAATAATTCCCTTAAAAGATAAATCAACCCAAAATACGATTGCTTATTGTTTGGCTGTTCCTTTCCTTCGGAATGGCGATTTTGATATAACTATAGAACAAGACCATTCTTATACAGACGCTGTGCGTAATTTCTATCAAAATTTATATGAAGAAGTAGCTCAAATAAATCAAGATAATCTACCTATAATTGCAATGGGCCATTTACACACCTCAAATGCTATGTTATCAGATTCAGAACGAGGAATTCGTGGTGGTTTGGAAGTTGTGGATATAAATAGTTTTCATCCCAATATCGCATATGTTGCTCTTGGACATATACATAAAGCTCAAAAGGTAGGAGGTTTTTCTCATATCAGATATGCCGGCAGTCCCATCCCAATGTCATTTTCAGAAGCAAATTACAAACACCAGGTTGTAGATGTAAGAATAGATGGCGTAAATCCTATTGAAATTCAATCAGTTGAAATTCCTTTAAAAGTGGAATTGAAAAGAGCCGGTTTACCTAATCAGCCATTATCCAAAGAACAACTTTTTGAATTTCTCGATCAATTGCCAGAGTTAACACCTGATTTGAATGTAGAAGATGCTCCGTATCTTGAAGTTAATGTATTATTAGATGGACCAGATCTTCTGATTAATCAAGAAATTAAAGATGCTTTAAATAATAAATATGTGCGATTAGCCAGAAATGTAGCTTATTATCCATCGGTTAAAGATGTTGAAATTATTGATATTCAGAATATTGAGGAATTAAAGGAAATATCGCCGTTGGAATTATTACAAAAATATTATCAAAATAAATATGATGTGATAATGCCTGATGAATTAACTGCTTTATTTAATGAAATAATATCCGATTTAGACCAGAAAGATTAAAAATTCCAAAAGATGAAAATACTTGCAATTCGAGGATGCAATATCGCATCTTTAGAAGGCCCTTTCGAAATAGATTTTACACAAGAACCTCTGGTTTCGAGTGGCATATATGCCATTACCGGCCCTACAGGAGCTGGTAAATCTACTATACTAGATGCCTTGTCATTAGCTCTTTACGAAAATACGCCACGATTAACCAAAGCCGGAGAAAACAAAATACCGGATGTTAAAACCGCTTTGGTAGGAGTAAATAATCCGGTTACCCTAATGCGAAGGGGGGCAACTGAGGCTTACGCCGAAGTTGATTTTATAGGAATCGACGGAATCGCTTATCGTTCTCGATGGAGTGTGCGCCGAGGACATAGAAAAGCCCATAACCCTATCCAAGCACCCTCTGTCATATTGACTCGGATAGATAATAATGCTGAATTTCCGGAGAAGAAGAAAGGAACTTTAGCCGAAATTAGCAGATTGGTGGGACTAACTTATGATCAGTTTACTCGTACGGTATTATTAGCTCAAGGGGATTTCGCTTTATTTTTGAAAGCGAATGATAGTGATCGCGCTTCGTTATTAGAAAAACTTACAGGTACCTCGATTTATACTCAAATTTCTATGCGCATTTATGCTCGTACAGAAGAGGTTCGTAAGGAACTAGAAAATTTGAGAACCAGAATGGGGGATAATCATCTACTTTCTGATGAAGAGATTGAAAAATATAATAAAGAGCTGAATGAACTAGATATTCAACTCAGATCAGTCGAAAAAGAATATCAAGATGCTCAACATATGCAGACTTGGTTTTTGGATGAAGAAAAATTTAAACAACAAATATCCCTATCCCTTCAGAAATTATCGGACGAAAATCAGGAAAAAGAACAAGAAGCCAAAAATTATAATCTCTTGCAAGAGATTGCATTAACATCCGAAGGATTCTCTTTCTTAAAAGATAAAAGAGAATTATATAATAGATTATCTGTATTGACAAATCAGATTGAAGAATTACAAACTCAAATAGCCTATCAAAAAGAGCAATCGTCAGCTCAAGAACAATTGTTTGAAAAAGCAGAGAATGATTTAAAAACGTTTGAACTTCAAGAGGAAACGTATAATCAGCAAATGCAGAAAGCCAATACTTCCGAGAGTAAGCTGAAGGATGCGGAATATTCATTCAATGAAGAGTATAAATTGCTAGAAGCCAGTCAAAAACGAAAACAAGATAAGCTTCAACAAATTGAAAAGTACCAAAAACAATATCAACAATCAGATAACAACCGTAAATTATCTGCAGACTGGTTGGCTAAATATGAGGAACGTAAAGAGGTAGCCGAAAATCACACGCTGATTCTTCATCATCTGAAACAAGCAGAGACCTATTTGGATAAAATAAATACACTCTCTATCCAAGAAAAAACAGAAGTATCAACATTCGATGATTTGAAAAAAGCGTTTTTCGAAAATCAAAAATTGGAGGAAAACAGCCGAAAATCATATGCAGATGTACAGGGAAAAAAGCTTCAGAAAAAGCAAGAATTAGATAAAACCAATCTTCAAAGTGTCAAAGATAGTCTCGAAAAAGAGAATATTCATTGTACTTATTTACAGAATCTGATAAGAATATGGGAATTAACACTCCCTTTAAAAAAGGAATTTGAGAACAATGTATCGGGTCTAAAAACGCTCGAACCAGAATTAAGAGAGTCCCAAAATAAATTGAGCGAAAGCGAAAAAACACTTCTTGTTTTACAAGGTAAATTTGAAATAGCAGAGCAGGTATACAACCGCACACTCCAGGCTGCGAATGAAAATGTCGCGGCAATGCGGGCTACTTTGCAAGAAAACGAACCATGTCCTGTTTGCGGAAGTACGCATCATCCTTACCACAGTCTGGTTGATCAACATTTCCGCCAATTGCTGAAAGAAGCAAAAGACTCCTTTGACCAATTGAAAGAAACCAAGGAACAATTAAATGATACGGTAGCAAATTTACGCATCAAAATCTCTGTAAATAATGAAAAAATTGCGAGTTTAATACGCCGAAATGAAGAATTGCGACAAAATTTGGCTCAATTGCAAGAGCAATGGAATGAAAACATACTTTCTTCTCGATTTTCGACAGAAGTGGTTGGTGCTAAAGAAGATATGTTAGTTGAAGCTTTAAATCAGTCGAATGCTTGTATTGCTCAGTATGATAAAGAGATAGCTTTGATAGAAACTCTCAAAAAAGAGGTGGAAGAACTTGAAAAAGAAGAGAGTCTTAAAGAGCTGCGATTAGTTGAGTTGCAACATAAATTGGCAACTCAGCAAGAGCGACTAAGTGCTTCGGAAAATAAAATTAACTCCATTCGCACGCAGATTGAGGAACAAAACATCCTGCTTGATAAAGATTTGTCGGCAGTCGACGGGTATTTCCGTAGTGCCGATTGGCGTATGAATTGGAAACAAGATGTCGCTAAATTTTTAACAGCGATTCAAGAGTTTACCAATTCCTGGAATGAAAATCAGAAACAGCTTGAACTGAGCCATAATCAGATGCAGCAATTTCAAAGTAATATTGAAATTGAAGAACAAACGCTGAAATCCCTCTCTGAAGAATATCAACGTTTGGAGCAATCATGTGGGCAGAAGCAGCAAAATATTACAGCTATTAAAAAAGAATTGTTTCAGCTTTTAGGAGGAAAATCCATACAAGAACTAGAAAAAGCCCATACAAATGAAAAGGAAAATTTGACTAAATGTAAAGAGCTGATAAATCAAAAATGGAATACGATAAAAGAGAGTTTGGCCAAACTTTCGGGCGAACTCCAAGCTGTCGAAAAACAGCAAAAGGAGCACACCGCCCAACTTACTCAGGCAACCTTATCTTTTGATGAATGGTTACAAGGATTAAACAATACGAATAATACTTCTTATACGGAAACAAGGATATCCGAATTAATGGCGATTCCCGCTGAATGGATTAAAGAAAAAGAAGCGATCCATGCTCGGATGGAGCGCGCTATTCTCGAAATAAAAGCAGAGTTAAAAACCCATCAGCAAAATTTGGAAGATCATAATACAAAAAAGCCAGCCGATTTCACTCTACAGGATGCTTTGAATATTATGAACGAAAAAAAGCAGGTAAAAGAAAATATCGACCAGCAACGCATCCATATAAAATCAATGCTCAACCAAAATACTGAGCGAATGCATTTGTTGACCGGTCTGCAAGCTCTTTTCGAAGCAAAGAGAAGTGAATATGATAACTGGAGCAAGTTGAATGCAGAGATCGGGAAGGCAGACGGAGGTAAGTTTAAACATATTGCACAAAGCTATACCCTTGATCTTCTGTTGCAAACTGCCAATATGCATATCCGAACCATTGCACCCCGCTATCGACTGCAGCGTATCCCCGAATCGCTCTCTCTATTGGTAGTCGATCGCGACATGTGCGATCAGATTCGTTCCGTACATTCACTTTCCGGAGGAGAAACCTTTTTGGTATCTTTATCTCTTGCACTGGGCTTATCTTCGCTATCTTCAAAACAGATGAACATTGAAAGCCTGTTTATTGATGAAGGATTTGGTTCACTCGATGAAGAAAGCCTAATGATGGCAATGGATGCACTCGAATCTTTACGCCTGCAAGGGCGTAAAGTAGGAGTAATCACCCATGTAAAAGAGATGACAGAACGTATTACTACACGTATTCAGGTAGTTAAGCAACAAAATGGGGCTTCTAAAATCATGTTGGCGCAATAGCGTTGTTCGTGTGACTTATAATACGACTTTCCTGGCCCGATTAACAGAATGATAAATAAAACGTTATTTTTATTTGTTATTCTGTTAATTCTTTTGTTCATTTGTCGCAAATCAGAAACAAGGGGGTGCTTTTCCCATTCAGGAAAAGCTGAGATTATACCCTATGAACCTGACGCGGTTAGTACCGCCGGAGGGATTGTTGAGTTTTGCGTATATTTTCATTACCCGATGAAAAGTACCCTCTTGTTTCATTGTAACTTAATAAATGAAACAGAAGATTTATCCCACCGCACTTACCATTGCCGGATCCGATAGTGGAGGAGGCGCCGGTATCCAAGCCGATCTTAAAACATTTTCATCCTTAGGTGTTTATGGAGCTTCTGTGATTACAGCCATAACAGCCCAGAATACATTAGGAGTACAAGCCGTTCATCCCGTTCCTGCTGATATCATCAAAGCTCAGTGCGAAGCAGTTTGTTCTGATCTTAATATTCATGTTATAAAACTGGGGATGCTACATTCTCCGGCAACCGTTGAGATTGTAGCCGAAATCATCCAAAAATATCAGATTCCTTATGTTATAACCGATCCTGTAATGGTTGCTACTAGCGGCGATCCACTTATTCTGGATGAAACTGTCCGCAAGATGGAATCTCTGTTATTTCCGCTCACAACTTTACTTACACCCAATACCCATGAAGCCGCTCGATTCACAGGAATTGATATTCAGTCGATTGAGGATCAGAGTTGTGCAGGTGAAATCCTTTTGCAGAAAGGGTGTCAGGCCGTATTGATGAAAGGCGGGCATTTAGCAGACGGTACCAAAACCGATCTGTTTATTACTCCATCCCAATCCCCGCTTCATCTTACAGCACCCACTATCGATACTTTTAATACGCATGGCACCGGTTGTACATTATCGTCGGCTATAGCTGCTTATCTCGCATTAGGATATACTTTAAAAGAGGCTGTAACAGCCGCCAAAACCTATATAACCGAAGCGTTAAAAGCTGGTTCCGATATACGCGTAGGCGATGGACACGGGCCTGTAAATCACTTCTTTAATCCATATATTTTACATCCAATACGCACTCATTATGCAGATATCAGTAAATAATCAGCCCATTCAGGTTGAAACTAACCTTACGCTTTCACAACTCTTGCCATTACTCAACCGTAGTTCGCAAGGAATAGCCATTGCCATTAACCAGCAGGTTATTATGCGCTCAAAGTGGGAGGAAACAATACTCCAGGAAGATGATTCGGTATTGATTATCCAGGCAACCTGCGGAGGATGAAGCTGATTGTAATCACTTGGCCCCGTTTCTTGCCCTCGGAGGCGCTGTTACTTTCTTTATTGATAGATAATGGGGCAGAGCGGATTCATATCCGAAAGCCAGATGCATCAGCAGATGAAGTGCGGCAGTTGATTAATGCTATACCTGCTGACTATCATGACCGATTGGTACTACACGATCATTATCAACTTATCAATGAGTTTACCCTGGCGGGAATCCATCTCAATCAGCGGAATTTGGCTCAACTCGGGTCGAATATCCCTTATAGTTGTTCGTGCCATTCTATTGAGGAAATAGGGTTACATCGAGATTTGGTAAAGGAATATCTTTTTCTGAGCCCTATTTTCGACAGTATTTCCAAGACGGGTTATCAAGCTGCATTTACACCCGAAAATCTTCGGCAGGCATCTTCCGATCAAATAATCAGAGAGGATACGATTGCTTTAGGTGGAATTGATATCCCTTGCATTCCATTTGTCCGCCAATGCGGATTTGGCGGCATAGCCCTTCTGGGTGCTATTTGGAATCCGTTTTTAGTAACAGGAAATCCGCAAATTTTAGTAGAGACGATTGCATCGTTTCAAACACAACTTAAACGATAACACATTATGTTACAATTTATCACCCATGCCAATTCTCGTTTTGATACATTGCAGGGAGCCGAACAAGCATTGAAAGGAGGTTGCCGTTGGATTCAACTACGAATGAAGGATGCCCCTCACGGTGAGATTCTCAAAACAGCCATCATGCTTAAAAAACTCTGTTGGGATTATCAAGCTACTTTTATCATAGACGATCATGTCGATATTTGCCTGCAGGCTGATCTCGACGGAGTGCATCTTGGTAAAACAGATATGGATCCGGCGGAGGCCCGACGCTTATTGGGAGAGCACAAAATCATAGGGGGTACGGCCAATACGTTCGACGATATTCTCCGGTTGGCCGATAAAGGTGTAGATTATATAGGATTAGGGCCTTTCCGATTTACGCAAACCAAAAAGAATCTCAGCCCTATACTCGGTTTGGAGGGATACCGTACGATATTCGATTTATGCCGAACCCATCAGATCGAAATACCGGTAATCGCCATCGGCGGTATTACTAAAAACGATATACCCGCACTTCTGCAAACCGGAGTATCCGGTATTGCGCTATCTTCTACTATTCTTGAGGCCGAAGCGCCCATTCAGGAAACACAGGAAATTATCAACTTATTAAATCTTTGATATGCAGAAATTAGTGATTGCCGGCAAAGAGTTTAGCTCCCGGTTATTTTTAGGCACCGGTAAATTCAGTTCAAATACATTAATGGAACAATCAATTCTGGCTTCCGGCTCAGAATTGGTTACAGTTGCGATGAAACGCATTCATATTGGTGAGTCGGAAGACTTGATGCTCGATCATATCCTGCATGAAGGTATTAACTTACTTCCTAATACCTCGGGTGTTCGCAATGCCGAAGAAGCCATCTTTGCTGCCAGGTTGGCGCGTGAGGCTTTCGGTACCAACTGGCTCAAACTCGAGATACATCCCGATCCGCGCTATCTGCTGCCCGATCCGGTAGAAACGCTCAAAGCTACCGAAGCTCTTGCAAAAGAGGGTTTTGTAATACTCCCTTATATTCCTGCCGACCCGGTACTTTGCAAGCGACTGGAAGAAGCCGGTGCTGCTGCTGTAATGCCGTTGGGAGCACCTATCGGTACAAATAAAGGATTGCTTACGCGTGATTTCTTACAGATTATTATAGAGCAAGCCAATGTCCCGGTAGTTGTGGATGCCGGTATCGGTGCACCGTCACATGCGGCCGAAGCGATGGAGTTGGGTGCCGATGCTGTATTGGTCAATACGGCGGTAGCAGTGGCAGGAGATCCGGTAGCGATGGCGAAGGC
>JAVVPN010000109.1:0-8388 GCA_036655755.1 Bacteroidales bacterium
GTTTGTTTTTAGTTTTATCGAAAAAATCAAACGAAAAGCTTATATAGCTCGAAGATGATAAAAGATTAATTATTAGATCCCTTCATTTCTTTCAGCCGTCACTAGCTCGGATGCCATATTGACAAATCCCTACTATTCCCTTTTTTAAGAGGGGCTTGTAGCTAACCGTTTGATTCAGGAGCGTCTTTTTTTTATTCCGTCAAGTGCATGAGTGTGCCCCTCTTGACTTTTTATAACCACCTAAATCTTACTTGTTCCGTTTTAAACTACACATACTTTCCGCTACAAATACAGACAAAACCTGCTAACGTTTCTACATTCTAGCTTCCGGATAAGTCTATAATCCCTTCTGTTACCCAACAATCAAGAATTAAATACAGCCGTCTAATTGTGTTAAATACACAACTGTTTAACTTAACAAAAGAGCTGTTATTAACTAACAATCGTTAATAACAGCTCTTTTCTGCTTTAAGTATTTGGCAGATAAACGTCAGAATCTTATATTTGCATCAGTTTTTCATGGTATTAGATTTAAGGTTAAAGAAAGAGGACGATGTGATATCGGCCTCTTTTTGTTTTTAACTAATTTGCCAGATTTATCTTCATTTTCTTCATCATCTGCCAATCTTGAGTTTTTAATCCTAAACTGTAAAAATTTTCAGGCTCATCATGCTCATCAATAAAATGTCTTTCCTTAATATTTAAATAAGGCGACGCTATTGATAACTCCGAATCCAAATAAGGCGATTCGATAGCCCCTATATCCATTACAGTATGAAACACAACGTTCGAACTAAGCGGCTTTTCATTGTTTTTTACTAACGCATCTGCTTTTTCAGGAAACTCTTCCTTATAAGATTCAGAAAGCCATGCTATCATCGGAACATGCAATTGATAATAAGTAGGAACAGGAGAACAATGCAAAAACATTTTTCGCTCATCATCCATCAAGTCCTCTCCATGATCCGATAAATAAAGCATTGATCCGCAAAGATCGGGTTGATCCAGAATCTCAATAATTCCATCCAGCATTCTATCTACATTGCAAACGGTGTTATCATATGCATTCAGAAATACAGGGCGCTCTTTGTAACGTAATGCGCCGGCCTTATAAGGTTTGAAAACTGCATCTCCGGGAGCATACCGCTGTGAGTATTCGAAATGTGACCCATAGGTATGAAATACAATAAAGAGTGAGCCCGAAGTTTCATCGATATACTGACGAATATACTTCAATCCTTCATTGTCATATGGATGTCTGTCGTCCTGTGTCAGATCTTTTAGCCGAATGGTCGTATCTGCTTCAGATGCAAAAGCATCAATCAAAGCTCTGTCCGGAATCTGGTTAGAAAGGAATAACGTTTTAAATCCTACTTCTTTAAAAGCAGTGGTAATGCTTTTCTGAGAGTATACAACATTAAAATCTTCGGCTGATGCATTAGAAAGAATCATCGGAACAATTTTATGCGTAGTATTTCCTTGAGATAATACGTCTTTGTATACTATTAAATCGCTGCGCTTCTTCAATAGAGGGTTTGTATTACGATCATACCCATATAAACCCCAGTTTGCAGCCCTCGTGGTTTCACCAACTACCAATATGACCACTTCCCGTTTGGATGCCTTTTTACTTTTTACGGCATGAAATGTAAAATCACGGGATGTAAGAGGATAGTTATACGTTTTAATATATTTATGAACTGCGAAATTGAGATTATAAAGCGCATTCAACGGATAAATATCATGATCTGCATGAAACGGAAAACCCTTCGTATGATTAATAATTAATGAGAGTGTACCTAACGCCCCCGGAATAATCGATAATAACAATGATTTTTTGACAAAAGATACAGGCAGTTTCTTTTTATTGACAACCGAGTAAATACCTAATGCGGTAGCAGAAAAATAAAGAATACATGCTAATAATACAGCAGGCCATATTGTTCGCATTAATTCACCCGATTCGCCGGCATTTGTTGTAACAATATTCAAAAACATATCGGGCGAAACCACGGATTCACTGAAAAGATAAACCAGTACAAGCTGATATCCATTTATCAATAAAAGGGCAAAACATATCAATAAAAAATATCCCGGTTTTCTGAACAAGTTGAATAATATGCCGTATCCTGCCAATGGTAAAAGCACAGCCGCCATTCTCACCCACACGCTCATTGGCTCTGTTAATGATAATACCATACATGGCAAAACCATAATAAACAGAAACCATACATAGAGAACTTGCTGACTGAGCAGGTTCCTTTTTATCCATTTTACAAATTTCATCTCTTCTTTTTTAATCAAATGACGCCAAATTTACGATATATATGCAAATAATATCCCTTATCAACAAAAAGAGTATTAAAGATGTTCGTAAAAGCAAAAGCGGCTGTTCTATGCAAACAGCCGCTTTCTGATTATAATAATTAAAGGGTAATTTTACCGATGTTTAAACTCTTCGTATTCGGTACGTAATGAATCTACTAAATCTTTCACGGATTGAATTTTTTTCGCCCGCCATGCATTTGCTCCCGCAAATGCATATCCTTGGTTCAGATTTCCTTTAAAGGCCTGATAAAGGGCTAACATAATACAATATGGACTTTTAGAGATATCGCACGTTTTAATACAATTGAACGGACAGCTTTTAGGCTGAGTGATACCCGATTTGACACGATCAATAAAAGAATTGAAGATGGCCCTTCCGGGCATTCCGACCGGACTTTTAATGATTTCTATATCCGCCTCAGTGGCATCGATATAGGTTTGTTTAAATGCAACAGATGCATCACATTCGTCGGTTGTTACAAATCTTGTGCCCATTTGTACGCCCGAAGCTCCTAATTCCATCATACGGTGGATATCTTCTCCTGTATAGATTCCTCCTGCCGCAATTACCGGAATCTTTTTACCATAACGTTCTTCGAAATAACGAACCTCTTTCACTACCTGTGGCAGAATTTCTTCTAAAGAAAAACGTTCGTCATCCAACTGTTCCGCCTTATACCCTAAGTGCCCTCCAGCTTTTGGACCTTCTACTACAACTGCATCCGGAAGATAGTCATATGTATTTTTCCATTTTTCACATAATATTTTGACGGCACGTGCAGAAGATACGATTGGGGCCAGTTTGGTTACACTGTCTTTTTGTAAAAATGAAGGAAGATCTAAGGGTAATCCTGCTCCCGAAAAAATAATATCCGCTTTTTCCGCAATAGCAGTCTTTACCATATCTGCAAAATTGCTCATTGCGACCATTACGTTAATACCAATCACACCACGCGCTTTTTCACGTGCTTTTCGCAATTCTTCTTTCAATCCAAAGATACTTGCTTCATTATAGTCTTTTGAGTGGTTCCGATACAACAAGCCTAATCCGGCTGATGATATTACACCGACTCCTCCTTCTTTAGCTACGGCAGAAGCTAATCCGGATAATGAAATACCTACACCCATTCCTCCTTGCACAATTGGAAGATTGGCTAGTAGATTACCAATTCTTAATGATTTCATCTATATATAAATTATTATTGTATTTTCATGCCAAAAGAGAAAACTTATCACTTTTAACATGCTAATAATATCGTACTGACATAACAGAGATGTCAAAACTACACATAATGAAATAATGTGTGCAATATGTAAACACTTATTTTATTCATAATAATAAAAATTAACAACAAAATGATTTTAAGGCAAAACATCCCACTGAAAAGCATGAATTCATCAACCTATGGGAGAATCAATTGTTTTTATTTTAAAGATTGAATTTATGCTACTTACACCTGAAAATATATTGTTGCTTGGCTCGGCTATGCTATTTGTCAGTATTATTGCTAGTAAAGCCGGTAACCGGACCGGTATTCCTGTTCTGCTTTTATTCTTGATTATTGGAATGATGGCCGGAATTGATGGCCTTGGTATCAATTTCTCGAACCCTGCTTCCACACAATTTATCGGGAATATTGCGCTTGTTATTATTCTGTTTGGCGGGGGGATGGAAACTCAATTTTCTGATATTCGTAAAATTATTGGACCTGGAGTTACATTGGCTACATTGGGGGTGATTATGACTGCGGGGATAACGGGCTTATTTATCTGGCTTTTATTTCGCAATACTGATTTTGCCACTTGCGGAACTATCGGAATTCTGGATGCATTGCTTTTGGCCTCGATTATGGCGTCTACCGATTCTGCTTCAGTCTTTGGAATTTTAAGGGGACGCGGTATTAATATTCGCCCAAAAGTAAAATCATTACTCGAGTTTGAATCCGGCAGTAATGACCCGATGGCCTATTTACTTACTATTCTGCTAATTCAGATAATCCAGTCGGCTTCGCATCTGACCGTAATGGATATCCTCTTACAGTTGTTTCTGCAGTTATCTGTCGGATTTATACTTGGCCTTCTCTTGGGGAAAATAACAGTTTGGATTGTCAATTTCATAGATCTCAGTAATTCGTCGCTCTATGCCGTATTAATGCTTAGTTGTGCTTTTCTGATTTTCACACTGACATCTGCATGCATGGGAAACGGTTTCCTTGCGGTTTATATTGCGGGTATGGTCATTGGTAATCATAAGGTAATACATCGCAAAAGTATCTCTAATTTCATGGACGGCATGGCATGGCTTTTTCAGATTATCATGTTCCTCACATTAGGACTTTTAGTTAATCCCCATGAAATTATAGATATTGTCTGGGAGGGTCTTATTATTGGATTATTCCTGATTTTCATCAGTCGCCCGGTAATGGTATTCCTTTGTTTGAGTTTTTCTAAGCGCTTTAACCTGAAATCAAAACTTTTTGTCTCGTGGGTAGGATTAAGAGGCGCCGTACCTATCATTTTTGCCACCTATCCCCTCACGGCTAAAATGCCGGAAGCGGCCCTGTTTTTTAATATTGTATTTTTCATTACGCTTTTATCATTATTGGTACAGGGTATATCCATACCCTGGATGGCTCGATTTTTGGATCAGGAAGGAGTACGTGAAGAGCGAAAATCAGAGTTTGGAGTCGAATTTCCGGATGATATAAAAGGCGCAATGGCTGAAGTTGAAATTACAGAAGACACCCTTCGCAATGGTAGCCGGATCATGGCGCTTCCTTTGCCGGATAATACCTTAGTTGTGATGATAAAACGAAAAGACCGTTTTTTGATACCCAAAGGACATACAATACTTAAACCGGGCGATAAATTATTGTTAATCGCAGACAATGAGTCAGCTCTGAAAAGAAGCTATCGGCAACTGGGATTGCTGAATGAAAGGAGTGCTATGGGAGGATATACTGAATCAAAATCATAGATTATTATTTAAATCGAATACAAATAAGACTTCAAAAAAAGGTGATTTTCTCAAAAATTTGAGCATCTTTGTGGAAAGAATAAATCAACATAAATACATATATGCGCTTATCTGATCTACAAACCGGAGAAAAAGGCGTTATTGTCAAAGTATTAGGTCACGGAGCCTTTCGCAAACGCATCATCGAGATGGGTTTCATAAAAGGCAAAATCGTAGATGTAATACTGAATGCACCGCTGAAAGATCCGATCAAATATAAAGTCATGGATTATGAAGTTTCATTACGACGAAATGAAGCTTCGATGATTGAGGTATTGCCTATTGAAGATATTATAAAGGAAAACCCCGAAGTAGATATTCAAGGTATTGAATCGGACGAATTTTTTACCCGACAATTTCAAGACCACCGAAAAGTAATTAACGTAGCACTCGTTGGCAATCCGAATTGTGGTAAGACCTCATTATTTAATATTGCATCCGGGTCAAAAGAACATGTCGGTAATTACAGTGGAGTTACTGTCGATGCGAAAGAAGGTAAATTCGAATTTAATGGA
Organism: Bacteroidales bacterium; assembly: GCA_036655755.1. Lineage (GTDB taxonomy): Bacteria > Bacteroidota > Bacteroidia > Bacteroidales > JAUNSR01 > JAUNSR01. Next base: position 5,860 of record JAVVPN010000109.1, read on the forward strand.
TATAAATTTAATATATTCGATTTACCCGGCACCTATTCTTTATCGGCCTATACTCCGGAGGAAAGATATGTCCGGTCTCATTTACTCGAACAGAACCCTGATGTAATTATAAATGTAGTCGCAGCGTCTAATCTTGAACGAAATCTTTATCTGACCACTCAGTTGATCGATATGGATTTACGAATGGTTATTGCACTGAATATGTATGACGAACTGGAAGGCAGTGGCGCTACATTAGATTATAATTTGCTGGGAACTCTTATGGGGGTTCCGATTGTTCCCACAGCTTCAAAATATGGTCGGGGAATTGATAACTTATTCCAATGTGTAATTGATGTATATGAAAGTCAGCACCCTTTAGTACGACATATACATGTAAATCACGGGACACTTATCGAACAAGCTATTTCAGAATTGAAAGATGAGATTAAAAAGGATCCGACAATTGTAAAACACTTTTCTCCGCGTTATCTGGCAATTAAATTACTTGAAAATGATAAAGAGGCTGAAAATCTTCTAAAGAATGCGCCACAATATAATCATTGGATTCAATTAAGAAACCAGCTTTCCAAACAGATTCAGACAAAATTAAATGAAGATCCTGAAGCTGCTATTACAAATGCGAAATACGGTTTTATTTCGGGGGCTTTAAAAGAGACCTACCATCCGGGACAGGAAGAAGAGAATCGAATTACAAAGTCAATTGATGAGATTGTAACCGGGAAACTATTGGGATTTCCGATTTTTCTAGCTGTTTTATGGCTTATGTTCCAGACTACGTTTTCGCTTGGACAATATCCGATGGACTGGATCGATGCATTAGTTGGCTGGTTAAGCTCACTCATGTCAAACCTGATACCGGCCGGACCACTTCATGACTTAGTGGTGGATGGTATCATCGGAGGCGTGGGAGGAGTTATTGTGTTCTTACCAAACATTCTGATTCTTTACTTCTTCATTTCATTTATGGAGGACTCGGGATATATGGCTAGGGTGGCCTTTATTATGGATAAAATCATGCATCGAATGGGGTTGCATGGCAAATCTTTTATTCCGCTTATTATGGGATTCGGATGTACTGTGCCCTCTATTATGGCTTCGCGCACGATTGAGGATCGAAAGAGTCGGCTTATCACGATGCTGATTAATCCGTTGATATCCTGCAGTGCCAGATTGCCGATTTATATTCTTATCGTTGGGACATTCTTCCCTAAACATGCTACATTAATGCTGATGTTAGTATATGGAATGGGAGTATTACTGGCTATTTTGATGGCACGTTTATTTAGGAAGCATCTTTTTAAAGGAGAAGACTCTCCGTTTGTAATGGAGCTTCCACCCTACCGAATGCCCACTATGAAAAGCACGGTAATACATATGTGGGAAAAAGCGCGCTCTTATCTTTCTAAGATGGGAGGAATCATCTTGATTGCATCTATTATTGTGTGGTTTTTGGGATATTTCCCTCGCACATCACCAGATGCGATTAAATATGAACAGCAACGCGAAACAATTACACAACAATATGATCAATTAAAGCCATCGTTTTCGGGTATCCGGGCCGATAGTTTACAATCAGTTTATAACTCTCAGATCAAACATATTAGTGGATTAGAGGAAATTAGTCGTCAGAGAAACTCTTATATCGGTCGCATCGGTGTATTTTTTGAGCCAGTATTTCAACCTCTCGGATTTACATGGAAAATCAATATCGCCCTGCTTTCTGGAGTCGCGGCAAAAGAATTGGTTGTAAGTACTCTCGGGGTATTATATGCAGAAGAACGTATTGACGATCCGACAGACGAATCACAATTGGGCTCTTTATCTTTAAAGTTAAAAGAAAAGAATCCCCTCACAGGTAAACCCGATTTTACCCCGTTAGTCGCTTTCAGTTTCATGGTTTTTGTTTTGATCTATTTCCCATGTATTGCCACTATATCTGCTATTATTAATGAATCGGGCAGTTTAAAATGGGGTATATTTACAGTTGTTTATACAACTGGCTTAGCATGGATTTCTTCATTTCTTGTATATCAGATAGGAATTTTATTCGGTTGAGAATATTTTTTTTCAAATAAAATAAATTATTTTTTCAGGCTTTTCCGAATAAGTAATTTCAAGAATAAACACCCTATTTGGAATACGATTTGACAAGTATTACATCCATTTGCAGGCAATAAAAACATGACAAAAATATGTGGCAAATTATAATTGTAACCATCATTGTTGCAGCGGCTTTTGGAATAGCCGGCTATAAAATTTATTTGCGTTTTTTTAGTTCTAGACGACATGAGAATGCATGTTCCGGATGTAGTGGTTGTTCGCTCAAAAACGAGCTCAGAGCGCGCCAGAAAGGGTGTTTTGAGCATCCGGAACAAAAAGAAAAATGGCAGAAAAAGATAAAATAAGATGCAAAAGGTATTGCAGATTCTAAATATATCATTACCTTTGCAACCGCAATGAGGAAGTAAACACGGTCGGTTGGCCGAGTGGCTAGGCACCGGTCTGCAAAACCGTTTACAGCAGTTC
>JAVVPN010000110.1:0-8273 GCA_036655755.1 Bacteroidales bacterium
CCAAATCCATTAATACCTACTTTGATCATTGTAATAAAACTTTTAAGGGTTTTTGATTAACCGCTTTATATTGCGATTATATTTATTTTCTTAAGATGCCGTTATGTTGTGAAAACATTTTTATTCCCCGAATTGTTTGATTAACAGCCACAAGGGAGTGGCGTTGCGCATGCTCCGAAAAGGGTTAAGGCAAACAATACCAAGCATAAAAGATGGTTTCTTTTCATATTCCGATTTTTGTGGTGCAAATCTAAGTATTTTTTTTTATAAACAATAAGGAGGCTGGGTTAAATTAAAGATTTATTTCCCTAATGCTTCTGAAACAGTGGATAGTACCTTGTTTTGTTTTATATATTTTTCTTAAGTTTTTGATAATCAAACTAAATGTGTAATGTTATGAAGCCGTGGGTAAATGATTTTAAACAATTCGCAATAAAGGGGAATGCAATCGATATGGCTGTCGGTATTGTAATCGGAGCAGCCTTTGGTAAAATTGTCAGTACATTGGTTTCGGCTATCATCTCGCCGTTAATAGCGCTTATTACGGGGGGAATGGATTTTATGAATCTGAAAATAATTTTGCGTCATGCCATAATGGAGGGTGATAAGATCGTAAAGCCCGAAGTCGCTCTCGGTTATGGAGAATTGATTCAGGTAACTCTTGATTTTATCATTGTCGCATTCGCCATTTTCTGGGTAATACGCTTGATGGGCAAAATGATCAGAAAAAAGGCTGAGGCGCCCGCTCCCCCTGCTCCTACACCCGAAGACGTAGTGCTTTTGCGTGAAATTCGTGACCTTCTGAAAGGAAAGGAAGAAAAATAAAATAAGCTGAATATTTTAGCCCGAAAAAAGCCAAACCTTAAAAAAAAGGTTTGGCTTTTTTCAATTTAACGCGGTTTAACTTCCTTTCCTCCCTGAGAGGGGTTATATTTGTTTCTCTAACATTTTTAATACTTGATACTGATGAGAGATAAGATCTTCCTGGCGCTTTTCATGATTTTTGCCTCAATGAGTGTGATGGCGCAAACCGAAGAGGAAGCTCCCGACTACACTAAAATAAAACAAGATATTCAAAACAAAGAATCGACTCTTTATTATCCGCGTCTGATGCGTCGCTTTATGGCCAATGATACAACGTTGATGCTCGAAGATTACAGAACGCTTTATTATGGATTTACCATGCAGGAGGATTATGATCCGTACCGTGTAAGCCCCTATACGGCCAAACTGAAGGAGTTTTCAACTGCGGATACGATTTCACTGACAGCTTGTGATTCTATTATTAAATACGGACTAAAGGCGGTCGATGATTTTCCGTTTGATATCCGGTCGATGAATTTGCTCGTTTACGGCTATAAGTGTAAAAAGAATGAGGAGCAGCGTCTTTTGTGGACGCTTAAGCTCAAAGGGGTGATTGACGCGATCCTATCGTCGGGCGACGGCGAAACGGAAGAGAGCGCGATTCATGTCATTTATCCCGCCCATGAATATGATATAATTAATCGTTTCGGACTCTCGGCTAAGAACAGCACGTTGATTCCTCCGGCGCTCGATTATATCGAGGTGAGCGATAACAAATTTAATATTAAGGGCTATTTCTTTAATATATCACGCATTCTTGATGTGTATCATCAGAAATTTGAAGAGAAATAATGATTGAAATGAATGGGCCGGAGTATTTTGACGAACTCCGCACTTTATTAAATACAACCGAACTGACCTTGTCTGCCAAATATCGGCGGGCGAGGTTTTTATTTGAGCGTTTGTGTAAGCAGCTGACGGTTGGCGAACAAATGCAGTTCCCTAATTTCTTTTCCCGGCTGAGTTGGATTCTGCAACATAAGTTGCACGACGATAAGAATTTGTCGCGCGAATTAAATGGTTTGCGAGTGCGCCTTAATCGCATTGTGCGCGATGAACTCGAACCTACTACGGATGAGTTTCGTTATGACCTGCTTACGCTTGCGCTGGCGGTACGTAAATTGCTGGTTGCGCCATTTCCCGATGATTTTGTGATATTGGAGCAGTCGGTGCGTCGTAAGCCGTTTGCCGATACGGCACAGTTGGGAGTGCAGGTGCGGATGCGGGCCCGCTTCGTAAGCCGCGAGGGAGATACGCTTTTTGTAATTCCCGAAGAAAACGAGGGGGGCGAAGTGGTGAAGGTGCATATTCAGCGTGAGCATGACGGCACGCAACTGTTTGCCGAAACACTCGAAATGCTCCATCCCGGCGCTCAGATTAATCTGCTCAACATACGCGATTATCTGAAAGACGCTTCGCTGGTGGCGGATATGATTGTGCTTGAGCCCGATTTCCTGCTTGATATCAGTACCATTGCGGAGTGTTTCCGTGATTACGGGCATCATCCGCTCAATTATTTCATGAGCCGCCTTTCGCCCGACCAAAACACACATTATATTTTGCTCGGGAATATCGCCAACCAGTTTCTTGACGATATCATTAATGAAACAGCCGATGCGCCTGCCGATTATATGGTTTCGATGGGGAAAGCTTTCCGTATGTCGCCTATTTCGATAGCCGCTTGTGAAACCCTGAATAATCCCGAAGAGGAACGCAATTTCTTTAAAGAAACCAAGCAGCAGTTCTGGCATATCCAGCGGATTGTGCACGAAATGTTTCCGAAAGCCGGAATCGACCGTACCAAAGCATTACTTGAGCCCTCGTTCGTGTGCGAAGCACTCGGCATACAGGGGCGTCTCGACCTTTTGCAAGAGGATTTTACCCGTTTCGTCGAGTTGAAGTCGGGCAAGGCGAATGAAAACTATTACACCAAAGAGGTATCGCACAAGGAGAATCACTACGTGCAGATGATGCTTTATTACGCCGTGCTTCAGTTTAACCTGGGGATGACGGCCGAGCGGATCGATGCCTTTTTGTTGTACTCGAAATATCCGCTCCTTTACGGGATGGCCCCTTTCCGCGGATTGATAAAACAAGCCATCGACCTGCGCAATCAGATTGTTGGGCTCGAATATCGCTTGCAGCAGCACAATGATCCGGAATATGCGCGTCAGATTCTGGCCACCATTAATGCCGAAACATTGAATACGGTGGGGCGCAAAGACAAATTCTGGTTGCAATACCTCAAGCCTCAGATCGATGCTTTCGCCTATCAGCTCTCTGCGATGTCGGAAATAGAAAGCGATTATTATCACGCACTATTTAACTTTATTACAAAAGAACAATATACCTCGAAGGCGGGCGATACGGAAGCCGAGTTTAATAAAGGCGTGACTTCGCTCTGGAACGCTACGTTGGAGGAGAAAGAGGAAGCGGGCGAAATTATCCGCGACATGAAGTTGCTTTCGTCAGAGATTTGCGGCGATAAGCATCTGCTTACGTTCGCGCTCCCGGTAGGCGACGAGGCGGGATTGCCCAATTACCGCACGGGCGATTCGGTTATGCTCTATCAGCGCAATGAAGGGAGCGACAAGGTAACCAACCGCCAGGTTTTTAAAGGTTCGGTCGATCAGATCGACGCATCCGGCATGGTGCTCAGTCTTCGGGCCATTCAGAAAAACCAGTCGGTGTTGCCCCCGGATGCTCTTTATGCCATCGAGCGCGACTACATGGACACCTCGTATGCATCGATGCTCAAGGGGCTGGCGCAGTTTATGTTCGCTTCTCCCGAACGGAAATCGTTGCTTTTGGGGCAGCGTATGCCGCGCATCAACCGCATCAACGGATATTGTCAAAAAGACGATTCGGATGTGGAGCGCGTAGTGCGCAAGGCGGTAGAGGCTCAGGATTATTTTTTGTTGGTCGGACCTCCCGGAACGGGTAAAACGTCGTGTGCGTTGCGTCGGATGGTAGAAACTTTTTATGCCGATCCCAAACAGAACATCCTGTTGCTTGCCTATACGAACAAAGCGGTAGATGAGATCTGCCATTCGCTTGCGTCGATTGATCCGCAATTCCCATTTGTGCGGATAGGGCAGGAAGCGGCTTGTGACGAAGCGTTCAAACCGAGGTTGCTGCGTAATGTGATGGACGATTGCATGCGGCGTACCGAGGTGCGTCAACGGCTCGACGAATGCCGGGTGTTTGTGGGGACGGTAGCTTCGTTTTCGCGGCAAACCGAGTTGTTCAGGCTGAAAGAGTTTGATGTGGCGATTATAGATGAGGCTACGCAGATACTCGAGCCTCAGTTGCTGGGCTTGCTGTGTGCCACCGGAGCTACCGGCAAAGATGCCATCCGTAAGTTTGTTTTGATCGGCGATTACAAGCAGTTGCCTGCGGTGGTGGTGCAATCGGATAAAAGTGCCGAAGTGCGCCTCGAGTCGCTTCAGACCATTGGAATCAGGAACCTCAAAGAATCGCTTTTTGAGCGGTTGTATCGGTGGGAGCAAAAAAATGAGCGGACTGAATTTTGCGACATGCTTACCCGTCAGGGGCGCATGCATCCCGAAATCAGTGCGTTTCCCGCAAAATATTTCTATCATGACCGTTTGGGCGAAGTGCCGTTGGCGCATCAGCAAGAGATGTGGGACGACAAGGAGGTGCGCTCCGACGATTTCGAATCGATGGTGCGATTGAAACGGTTTGTGTTTTTCCCGGTCATCAAGCGCGACCGCCTTACTTCGAATAAACTGAATGCCGAAGAGGCTCACCTGGTAGGGCGTATCATTGCTGCCTGGTATCGGCAAAAACAGGAGATGAATGAACCTGTTTCGCTCAAGGATGAGGTGGGTATCATTACACCTTACCGCAGTCAGATCGCGATGATTCGCAGGGAGTTGCAGCTGCGCGATATTCCGGATGCGGGGCAGATTGTCATTGATACCGTCGAGCGTTTTCAGGGAGGGCAGCGAAATCTGATGATTTACTCCTGCTGTATGAATGCCCCTTATCAGCTTAATTTCCTGTCGAATACGATCGAAGAGAATGGCTCCCGCATCGACCGGAAGCTGAATGTGGCGCTTACACGGGCGCGCAAGCAGATGTTTATCGTGGGTAATCCCGCTGTTCTGAAAAGAGATCCGATTTACGCCTCGTTATTGCAATATACGCGTGATATCAACGGGTATTATCTGGGCGAATAAGATATGAACAAACAAAGCGGCTCTCTGTTTTTGACTGATTACATGAATCAATCAAAAACAGAGAGCCGCTTTTTATAATAATAGCGGGATGCTTATCGTCTGCGGAAATAGCTTAATACGAAAGCGAAATCCTCTTTCATTAAGTCGGCTCCGTTTTCACCCGGGAATTTCAGCTCAGGATATTGATTTTCGAATACCGCTTCTTTCAAGAAGTCAGAAGTCAGGTTTTCGTTATAAAGCAATGACCAGTGGATATCCAGTTGCTCTTCTTCCGGATTCTCCTCCTGAAGTTCGGTAATCGTTTGTTGAGCTTCTTGTTTTTGTTCCTCTACTGTCGGATTTTCCTCTTCCGGTTCGTTAAACAAGTTCACTTCCTCTTCGCGCGATGAAATTTCGGCAATCAGTTCCGGTTCTGCGTCATATCCGCGAAGGTCGCCGATAAACCACCATTCGCCCTGCCATTCAACGAATCCGGCATATACCACCACTTCCTGCGATTTCAGGTCTTTCGGATATCCGGCCAACGAGCGGTTTGTTACATGCAGGATATCACCTGTCGCAACATGTTTGAATTGGGCGTACATCGAGTCTTGCTCCTGGAAAATGAAATATCCCGATTTCTTAGCCGTCATGCTCATTAACGGTTCGTATAATACATGATCTTCGCCAAGTATTTTAGCCAGCCATTGCGCCGCCGTCATCTGGAAGAATTCAGTTACATTATTAAATGAGAAGTCGGTCATCACCATGTTGATCATTTCGGCCATGTGATCTTCCATCTGATGCTCTTTGGCAACTTCCACTACATCGTTAAGCTCTTTTTCAAGGTCGCGGCTGTTGAACGAGAACAGATACGACTCTGTGCCCAACCAGAAAAACTTATTCTGTACTTCAAAAAGGTTCGCTTCGTCGCCGATCTGAAGGAACTCTTGCATTTTAGTGTTTTCAGGTGCCGATTCGAACTCACGGTCGAAAATCGGATATACCGCCTGCGCGATTTCCTTGAAAATCGGTTCTTCCGGCGAGATGGCGATCTGCCCTTCGTTTAGCTGTGTAAGGTAGTGCCAGCACAGAAAGCGGATATCGGCTTCGTTGATCTCCTCTTCTGCATATTCATCGGTAGTATAGAAAGGGAGCCATTTACCGTATTGCTCTTGCATGGTACGGGTAAAGGTGTTCCAGATATTGGTTTGTGAGATGATATCTTCAAAATAACAGGTAAGCAAACAGCTTAATTGTTTTTTCTCGGCTTCAGAAAGAAACAGAAAATCCGTATCGGGCAAATTCTCTGTCGTCTGATCGATTGCATTGTAAACCTCGTTGCTTACCTTCAGATAATACAGATCGGAGCTTACAGAGTTTTGATAAGGATGATATTCTAACCAATCACCACTGAATATTTTTTGTTTATTCTTCTTCATAACTAAATTATTAATTCGGGTGTAAAATTACGACTATTCCAGTAAATACGATATAGATTAGTTTGTTTTGTTATAATATGAAAGTATTAAAATATTGATAATAAATATTTTGTAGTATCGCTTTGGGTGGGACGACAGAATGGGATAAAAGGGGGCTAATCAGGCGTGTAAAAGGCATTTCTTAAATGCTGCGTTTAAATTGTGTTAATATGACACTTTTTTCACAGTGGACGTTTGCGATTTTCAAAACTCTCCCTATCTTTGCAGAAGTTTTTCATGGTATTAGATTTAAGGTTAATGAAGATTGGTTGTCGTGAGACAACCAATTTTTTTTTGAAGGTATGTGATCATGACAAAATCATATTTTTGTCAGACAAAAAGAATATAACAAAGACAAATGTCCCGGAGAGCAGCAATTGCTTCCGGGACATTTGTCTTTGTTATGTTTGCGCTAATTATTAAGAGATACTTTTATTGAGCGTCTTTTATCATTTGTTCGCCTGCGGTAATATAGATTTCTACGCGGCGGTTTTGGGCGCGGCCGGCAGCGGTAGCGTTAGAGGCGACCGGATTGTTCGGGCCTTCCCCTTTGGCTGATAATCGGCTTGCGGCTACTCCTTGTGAAATCAGATAATTCATTACGGCCTGTGCGCGCTGTAAAGAAAGATTCATATTCAATTGCAGACTTCCTGTGTTATCTGTAAACCCGACAACGGTTGCGTAGGTTTTCGGATTTTGATTCAGGTTATAAGCAATCCGGGATAAAGCTGCATCGGCAGCCGGGCTTAAAACGGCCGATCCCGTATTAAATAGAATCGCGTCGCCCAATACTACCTTGATTGCATCCAGATTATTGCTGTCTTTTACTGTTTGCACGATAATAGTTGTGTCCCGCGTGCCCGCTTCGGCACGTACCTGGGCTAACTCTTGTTCCAGTTCTCGTTTTTGACGATCCATCTGATGACCGATTGCTGCACCGGCGCCGGCTCCGATTGCCGTTCCGATTAATGCTCCGATCCATGTGCCTTTTCCTCCACCTAATAAGGCTCCGATTCCGGCTCCTACTGCACCACCTGCTGCGCCTCCTACGATTGCATTCTGACCACTTTTATTCATGTTCTGATAAGTCTGACAACCGGTCGGCACAAGAAAGCTTATGCATAACATCCCTATCAGTGCACTTCTCCACTTCCTCATACGAATAAGTATTTACATTATTATATAATAAAAACTATTGTTTTAATGGATAACATCTCAAAAACGGCATTGTTCAATGGGGGTGGGGCTATAATAATTAATTGCTCCGTTAAATTATAATGAAAACGAATGTCAACCCCGATGAGTCATATAGTCGGCGTATTTGCATGGTGCCTGTTGGGCTGATAGCCCGTGAAGAATCTGACGGTTGCTCACGGACAACCTGAAGTTCGCCCGCGAGCAACCCGATCGTCGTCCGCGAGCGAACTTCAGATTCTTCACGGGCGGCGATCGGGTTGTTCGCGGACGAACATAAGATCGCCGGCGAATGATCAGTTGCGAAATAGTGTTTGCTTTTGCTTGGCATGACCAATAAATTTAAATGATAGGGGGAATGAGAAGAGAAATAGGCTCTGAAAAACGCGATTCGATAACTGGTAGAAAAAAAATAACAGAGGATGGTTTGGGTATGGTTTGATAATTAATGGATTAAATCGTTGATGTAAACTTTTAACTAAAACAAAGGGATAAAACAGTTGGATTGTAAATAAAAACCCTCTACTTTTGTATCCGCAATCGAGAGAGATCG
>JAVVPN010000111.1:0-8053 GCA_036655755.1 Bacteroidales bacterium
GCTTAGAAGGCTGTTGCTCTATCCAGCTGAGCTACCCGACCATCCTTTTGCAATCGTATTAAAACGAGCAGTAGTTGTTTCTCTCAATTGCGTTGCAAAGGTAGTGATTATTTTGATTCCTGCAATACCCCGAACGCAGAAAAATTAGTTTTCAGAACGGATAACCCACCGCGAAATGCAATGTTTGATTGCCATGCTTCGCGGGATACTTTATTACCCAGGGGTTTGTATCAAGCTTAGAGGGATCGTATGCTTTCACTCCTAAATCGAGCCGGAGTATAAAATAATTGAAATCGAAGCGAATTCCGAGTCCGTACGACCATGCAATTTCCTTATAGAAGTCATTTATTTCGAATAAACCACCCGGCTGCGCTTCGTAATCGCGAATTGTCCATACATTGCCGGCATCCAGAAAGGTGGCCAATTCGAGTTTCCAGAAGAGACGCGTGCGATATTCGATACTTGCGTCGAAGCGGATATCGCCACACTGATTAAAATAATCGAGTTGCCGATTGTAGGAGTGATAGCGTCCCGGCCCCAACGTGCGGACCGACCATCCGCGCACACTATTGGCTCCCCCCGCATAATATCGTTTTTCAAACGGCAATATATCCGAGTTGCCATAAGGTACCCCTACTCCTGCCGCCACATGGAAGGCAAGCGAATTTTTTTCCGTTATGACTTTGGTATAGGCATAGTCAATATCGAATTTCCAGTATTGCTCGTACCTCAGCCCGGCGATCTTATAAGCATCGTCATTTCCTTTTTTCAAACCGAAGAGCTTGGAGGCCCCGTATAAAACGTTGCCGGCGATTTCGGTATTGGCACGAATCGTATAAATATCGCGGTTACGCACGGCGGGATTCAGATTCGACCGATAAAAAGAGTAACCCGTACGGGTAATGAGGTGGTCTTTATAACTTGAATAGGTAATGGGATTCTGATTGATCACACTATCAATGAACGCATCCGACCGGAAAGGTAGGTATACATAACTGACATCAATAAAATCGAGCGAATGGCGGTTACGGTTGAGATTGGTCAGCCAGTTGTACTTCCATCCTCCCCCAGCGATTACACGCGTATATTCGGGCCGATGCTGAAAGTTGTAGGACGCCTTAAATTCGGTAGTCGCCCGGATACGTCGTTTCTGCTCGGTGCTAAGCATCGGGAACAGGAACTTTGGAAAAGAGAGGCTTGCTTCGGCGCCATATTCGATATAATTGTCTTCTACCAGATTGGTTCCTTTTCCGGTCAGATTTTCATATCCGCCACGTACTTTCATGGTAAATGTTTCAGATCCTTTAAAAATATTACGATGCTGATAAGTTACCGAGGCGGCGAACCCAAGGTCTCCGGCCGAGTTGGTCCCTTCGAGTTCGGTTTGAAGCGACTGGTTTTTTCCCGGTGTGAGCAGGATGTAACAATCGACCAGATTGGGATCGGTTTTTGATACTTCAAAGCGGATATTCACATATTTGAGAATCTGCAAACGGGCAAAAGCCGTATAAGTGGCATCCACGGCCCGATCCGAATAAAGCGCACCGGGACGGATAAAGCAATTTTCAATCAATACGCCCGACTTCAGGTACTGCTTTGCTCCGTAAATGATTTCGTACCCTTTGTCATAAATCGTATCGCGCGTGATATTTCTGTTTAACATCAGCGACATCGGATCATAGTCTGTCTGAAATACTACCTTCCCGATATGGTAAGGATGATGCAACCGGGTTTCATACAGGCCGTCTTCAAGCGGAATACGCTGCGGAAGCACATTCAGCTCAAGATTCACGTTATTATTGCGCGATGTAGTGTCGGCTGTATAGTTGATAAAGTCTTTATTGAATCCCCAATAACCACGGTTGCGGATACGTGTAGTAAGGCGAACGCGCTCTTTTTCGAGCACATTCCGGTCCAGCAGATTTCCGGGGCGAATCAATGAGGCAGCCGAATCTGCATATACGATTTTGCGGATCGAATCATTCGCTATGCGATATCCGAAATCGTCAATCACCATCGGGTAGCCTGTTTCTACAAAATAATCTACTACAATCTTTTTCTTCCCTTTATGCAGTTTTACCTCTACATCGGCATCCATATATCCTTTATTGGCAAGCATCTTCCGGATTTCACGCTCAGAACGTTCGGTGAGTTGCGGGTCATAAATTTCGGGAGGCGTACCGGCACGACGAAGAAACCGATTAATCCATTTAGAAGAATCGGCACCCGAAAGATTATACAGATAATTTGGGAAGGGAATAAACCCAAAGGTCTTATGAGCAGGCTCCTGCTTCAGATAGGGGCGTATATCCGACGGTTTTACCTGCTTATTATCAGAGTATATGTTTACCTTTCGGACCATGTATTCGCCATCGGGCACATATTTGGTCAGACTACAGGAGGATATAATGATAAAAATCAGCAAGCACGATACGTAACGTAAATATCTCATATTAACAGACAGAGCGGAAGGCATAATGTTCCATTTCGAAATACAAAGATAATTTTTTCATCTATATATCTTCTGTCGGGTATCTCAACTTTAGGCGAGTTATGGCGTTCTCACGTTTTCTTTATAGATTTGCATCTGATAATGTACAAAAATGGCTCGTCGATGAATCTAAGCAAAAATAAGATAAAGATGGTCCGCTCGCTGGAAATGAAAAAATTCCGGAAAGAGACTGGATTATTCGTAGCGGAAGGGAATAAACTGGTAACCGACAATTTGTCGATGATGAAATGCGAAACGCTGATTGCGACGCCCGAATGGTTCGCTGCTCATCCTGCGGCAAAAGCGCCCGAAATGATCGAAGCAAATCGGGAGGAGATGAGTAAGGTTAGCTTTCTGAAAACCCCGCAGGAAGTGATGGGTATATTTCGTCAACCCGCTTATACTTTAAATCCGGACGAGTTGCGCGGAAAACTATCATTGGTATTGGATACCGTACAAGATCCGGGGAATCTGGGTACAATTATCCGTTTGGCAGATTGGTTTGGCATTGAAGATATTGTATGTTCGGCTGAAACGGCAGATTGTTTCGCTCCGAAAACCGTTCAGGCAACGATGGGAGCGATTGCCAGAATCAGGGTTCATTATACTTCTCTCCCTGACTTTTTACAGCAAATGAAAGGAATACCCGTATATGGGACTTTTTTGGAAGGGAATAACATCTATAACGAAACACTAAGCCGGGAAGGGCTGATCGTTATGGGAAATGAGGGAAAAGGTATCAGCGACGAACTTCGTCCGTTCATCTCGCATGAGGTGCATATCCCGAGCTTCCCGACCGACCGGGAAACGTCGGAATCGCTGAATGTGGCGATAGCCACCGCGATTATCTGTTCTGAATTTAGAAGAAGCATCTGATAAAAAAACGACGCTGAATGATTTTATATTCATTCAGCGTCGTTTTTTTTAGAATATTCGTAACGTACGTGTATTGGGAAGTTGCTGTTGCGCATGCAGGTCATAAGGATAAAGTTGCCAGATAGCAACCGGATCGCCTACAAGAGGATCATCTCCCGGATTGGCAGGATCCGCATCACGCTTCACCACCCGAATCGCCCCGTCATAAAACCGGGTAAAAGGCGTTTCCCGGTCGAGCGCCCGTATTTCGCGGAGGATACCACATTCATCGACCAATACGATTGCCGATCTAACCTGTTTATGAGGCATTAAAATCAAATGGGCCGCAAATCCTTCCTTCATATCGTTGTTACTTTATAGAATCTGTTATTTTTATAGAGTCTGTTGTTAACGAATCTGTTGCAATAGAATCGCTTTTCAGCTTATTCTCCGACGACAACTCTTTTACCACTTTTTTATAACGCATCAAAGAGATACTGTCAATGTAAACCGGAGTCGCAAGTGATTGCTTTCTGCTAATAAGCGCTACAGAACCGAATATCCGGTCGTTCGAGTTCATCTTCGGAATATTTAGCTCAAGGGTAAACCATCCGTCGTGAGCCGGAAGGCCGGTAGTCTGTAGTATCGAATCTTTGATATCAGCTCCAAAGGAAACATACACATAGCCCAGCGAATCTACCGGAAGATTATTGAATCGCATATTCCATATCAACCGGTCGTCAGCATGGAAATTGCTATCTCCTTTGATTTCGAAAACAGAGGCGGTTGCCAGTAAGGCCGGATCAAGAATCCGCTCAGCCGGCTTTTTCCAAATATCGACACTATCTCCGGGAGGTGTTTGCAGACTTCGTTCATAAGCAGTGAGCGCATTGGTAGCAATATCTTTCTGAGCATTCAACCGCTCGGTCACCTTTTGGTAAATTTTCATATATTGATCCAAATGGGCGCCATAATAAACCATCGAACTGTCGAATTCGGCTTTTGTAATTCCATTGTCATAAAATACGGTAGCCAGTAATTGCTGCTTGCTTTCGGGTGTACGATATTGCGCAGGATATTCCTCCATAATTCCTTCGGCGACATGCACTTCGTAAAGTACATTCTCCATTTGTTTTCGATTGAGAACACCGTCAGGAACCTGATTACAGGCACCCACTAGAAAAAGAACCAAAAGAAGTGGAATGTATTTTTTCATCCGCATATAATTTTATTTAGCTTCTTTTTTATCATCGTTACCCAAATGATGACGATAAAAAATAAACAACAATGCCACACCTACGGTAATCGCAGAATCTGCAATATTAAAGATAGGACGGAAAAACAGATACTCTTCTCCCCCTACGAAAGGGATCCAATTTGGCCAGGTAAACTGAAATAACGGAAAATAAAGCATATCCACCACTTTCCCATAGAAAAACGGAGCGTATCCTCCACCTTCGGGAAACAGCGTTGCCAACTGCCCGTAGCTATTATTAAATATTTGTCCGTAGAATATGGAATCAATGATATTACCGGTAGCTCCGGCTATAATCAGGGCGATACACAAGATAAAACCTGTTGTAAAGCGACGCTTGATGCAATGATGCAAATAAAAACTGAATGCTATTACAGCCCCTATTCGGAATAATGTCAGAAAGAGTTTATTGAAAATCTCAATTCCATAGGCCATCCCGTTATTTTCGGTAAAATAAATAAAGAACCAAGGGGTGATTTCAATACTTTCATGCATCACCATGTGCGTTTTAACCCAGATTTTTGATGCCTGATCAATAATCAATACCAGAAAAATAACAAGAAGCGCTAATTGCCCCTTTGTGAATTTTAGTTTACCCATATTATTGTGTGAATGAATTTACGTGTTTCAAATGGCTGAAATAAAAAGATTCGACATTTTCAAACCGCGGAATGCAAATTTAAAAAAATGTCGAATCTTTCTTGTCATTTCAGGAAGAAATTACCTTTTAGCTTGTTTCGCATCGATAGATAACGTTGCATGCGGAACTGCTTTTAATCGTTCTTTTGGAATAAGCTTTCCTGTTTCCCGACAAATACCATATGTTTTATTCTCTATACGCACAAGGGCTGCCCGCAAGTGTTGAATAAATTTCATCTGACGTTGCGCCAATTGGCCCGCCTCCTCTTTGGATAAGGTAGCAGCTCCCTCTTCAAGCACCTTGAACGTAGGAGCGGTATCAGAGTCATCATTACCATCTGTATTCATTACTGCCGATTTCAACAAATCATAGTCTTTATATGCTTTTTCCAGCTTATCGGTAATGATCGCTTTGAATTCTTCCAGCTCGGCATCTGAATATCGTGTTTTTTCTGTCATCGTCATTCTGATTAATTAGGTTTTTATAGAAACAATATGTAATTACAAAAGTTCGATCAACCCGTAGATTAAGTGTAATTCTTTCCTCTCTGAGCATTTCAAACGCGAAAATATAAATTTATATCGTGTTTACAAATTTTTGCACTGTTAATTACAAATCTTAAATTGTTAAAACGAAAAAAGCAGAACACGCTTCTTTCGAAGGAGTGTTCTGCTTTTATATATCGGTTGTTTATCAGGCTTTTTTAATCTCTGCAAACAAGCTGAAATCGTCCATCTCAAGTTCGGCTGCATCTGCTGCAACTTCACCCAATTCTACCGAAGTAGCCAATACCTGCGAAGCAATGTATTGTTTGAACTCTTCAACTGCGGCATCAGTCTGCTCGTTGCGCGAAATCTTCACATCGATCTTGTCGGTAATTTCAAAACCGCTCGATTTACGGATGTTCTGAATACGGTTTACCAACTCACGAGCGATACCCTCTTTACGCAATTCGTCGCTGATGGTGATATCCAACGCTACAGTCAAACGACCTTCGTTGGCAACCAGCCATCCCGGAATATCTTCAGAGATGATTTCAACATCGTCTGTAAGGATTTCGGCCGGAGTACCCGCTACGTCAAGCACATATTTGCCCTCTTTCTCGAACTGTGCGATCGCTTCTTGCGGAAGCTCTGCCAGCAATGCGGCAATCTGTTTCATGATCTTTCCGTAACGTGGGCCCAGTTTCTTGAAGTCTGGTTTGATACGTTTCACCAGGATGCCTGCCGCGTTATCCACGAAATTCATTCCTTTCACGTTCACCTCATTCAGAATCAATGCCTGTACCGCTTCGATGTCGAGTTTTTGCTGTTCGTCCAATACCGGTACCATCAATACGCTAAGCGGCTGACGCACCTTGATATTTACCTTACGGCGCAAAGCCAATACCATTGAAGTGATATCCTGAGCCAGCTTCATACGGCGCTCCAACGATTCGTCTACCAACGACTCGTCTGCTACCGGGAACATGGCCAAGTGTACCGACTCATCGTTGGCACGACCTGTAGCCGCGATCAAATCGCCATATAGCTTGTCCGCATAGAACGGTGCAATCGGAGCCATCAGCTTCGCAACCGTTTCAAGACAAGTGTAAAGCGTTTGGTAAGCCGACAATTTATCTTTTGTCATATCGCCACCCCAGAAACGTTTACGGTTCAAGCGAACATACCAGTTCGACAAGTTGTCGTTAACGAAATCCGAGATCAAACGTCCCGCACGAGTCGGTTCGTAAGCGGCAAGGTTCTCATCTACCTCTTTCACCAATGTATTCAATACAGAGATGATCCAACGGTCGATTTCCGGACGCTCCGCTACCGGTATTTCAGCCTCTTCGAAAGAGAATCCATCAACGTTGGCATAAAGCGCGAAGAACGAATATGTATTGTATAGCGTACCGAAGAATTTACGACGCACTTCGTCGATACCTTCTGTATCAAATTTCAAGTTGTCCCATGGCGATGCATTCGTAATCATATACCAACGCAATGGGTCAGAACCGTATTTTTCAATCGTTTCGAACGGATCTACCGCGTTGCCCAAACGTTTCGACATCTTGTTACCGCTCTTATCAAGCACCAATCCGTTAGAAATTACCGCTTTGTAAGAAACAGAATCGAAGATCATCGTAGCCAAAGCATGCAATGTAAAGAACCATCCGCGAGTCTGGTCAACCCCTTCTGCGATGAAATCGGCAGGATACACATCTTTGTTATCGAAAATCTCTTTGTTTTCGAATGGATAATGCAACTGAGCGTAAGGCATCGCACCCGAATCAAACCATACGTCGATCAAGTCCATTTCGCGTTTCATCGGTTTACCCGAAGCCGAAATCAACGTGATATCGTCAACATACGGACGGTGAAGGTCGATCTTGTCGTAGTTTTCCTGTGTCATAACGCCCGGCTCGAACGAAGCGAACGGATTTACATCCATCACGCCTGCAGCAACCGCTTTTTCAATTTCGGTGTAAAGTTCTTCAACCGAACCGATGCAAAGCTCCTCAAGGCCATCTTCCGTACGCCAGATCGGTAGCGGAGTACCCCAGTAACGCGAACGCGAAAGATTCCAGTCCTGTAGGTTTTCCAACCATTTTCCGAAACGGCCGGTTCCTGTAGAAGCCGGTTTCCAGTTGATCGTATTGTTAAGCTCGATCATACGTTCACGGCTTGCCGTTGTTTTGATAAACCAGCTATCCAACGGATAATAAAGTACCGGTTTGTCTGTTCTCCAGCAATGAGGGTAACTGTGTGTATGTTTTTCGATTTTGAATGCCTGGTTGTTCTGCTTCAGCATCACGCACAAATCTACATCC
>JAVVPN010000112.1:0-7856 GCA_036655755.1 Bacteroidales bacterium
CTTTTTTAGTAAGTGCGATGTTTTCTTCGTATGGAAGGTGAGAACCGTCGATCATAACTGAAGAGAAACCTGAATCGATACATGATTTACATGTTTCGAAAGAATCACCATGGTCAAGGTGAAGAACGATCTGAGGATTTTCCCAGCCTAGTTCTTTTGCATATTCTACAGCACCTTCAGCCATGTAACGAAGCAATGTTCCGTTAGCATACTGACGAGCGCCTTTTGATACCTGAAGGATAACAGGAGATTTAGTTTCAGCAGCAGCCTGGATGATAGCCTGCATCTGCTCCATGTTGTTGAAGTTGAAAGCAGGAATTGCGTATCCGCCTTCAATAGCTTTAGCAAACATTTCTTTTGTGTTTACCAAGCCTAGGTCTTTGTAATTTACCATTTTTTCTTTGATTTTACATTAACAATAAAACTTACGCAAAGATAGCGATTTCAAAAAAACTGTGTTGTATAACAGCATTTATTTTGCTTCTTTCACTAAATATATAAGCGTAGGAAAGTGGTCGCTATATCCATTCAAGAAAATACCCGCGGCATGAGTACGTTTCGGATACCCTTTATAAGCACCCTCTTCATTCATAAGGAACGATTTGTTGAAAACTTCCGCTTTCCAGAACTTCATGCTCGAACGATCTTTCCCCAATAAGTTAGGAGTGATAATAATCTGGTCGAACAGATTCCACTGTCCTTTATAAGCTAATGTACCGATTCCTTTATCGTAAAACTGCCACATTGTATTATACATGTCGCCTTCGCCTACCTCTTTTTCTTTTTTCTTGGCGCGCAATACATCTTTACAGCTTTTGTTGATCGGGTCGTCATTTAAGTCACCCATCACTACAACCCCTGCTTTCGGGTCAATTTGCATCAAAGAATCGACAATCGATTTAGTGAGTGCCGCAGCTGCTTCACGCAACGGGCTCGATTGTGACTCACCACCCAAACGAGAAGGCCAGTGATTTACGACGAAGCTGATTTTGTCGCCACCCAACAATCCGGTTACTACCAGCTGATCGCGTGTCAAGAAATCAGGTTTTCCTTCTACGTTCAAACGACGCGACTGCGATGCCAATACGCGGAAAAATTTCGGATTATACAATAATCCCACATCCACACCACGTTTGTCGGGCGAATCGTAATGAACGATTTTAAGATTGCGCTTAGCCAACTCGCCGGTTTTTACCAGATCTTCGAGTACAGATTTGTTTTCGATTTCAGAAACACCCAATACGGCCAGCCCCTCAGGCAAAGTTTCCTTCCCCATCTCATTAATGGCATAGGCCATGTTTTTTTGCTTACTCCAATATTTCTGACCATTCCAGCGGCGTGCGCCTTCCGGCGAAAACTCCAGGTCATATTTACCATTCGAGTTGATCGTATCAAAAAGATTTTCCAGGTTGTAAAACCCTACTCCATAAACGGCCAGTTTCTTGTTTTGAGCAAAAGAAACCGATGCGGAAAAAGCCAGAATAGCAATTACCGTTAAGATTTTTTTCATAATTAGAAAAGTTGAGTTAATTGGAACGACAAAAGTGTTCAAAAAAAACGAATTATTACATTAGTAATTGAAACAAAATAAACCTCAATAATCTTTTTTTACATCCTGTTTTTATCATTTTGCTACCAAAATTCATTTTAACATATTACAAATTGATTAAAAAATGACATTTTAAATCTAAAAAACAACTCATTGGCAATACTTTAAGCATTCAATCAATTTAGTATAGCAAAATGTTATTTGAATATTTTATCCAAACCTAACGAAATAATTACTTAATTTGCAGACGTTTTTTGTTTAAAAAACCACAACTGTAAATACATATTGCATTCTGATTAACCAAACTTTAAGTTATATCTAAAAAATAGGGTATAAAATCACATTATTATAAATAGAACTTATATAAACAATCATCAAAATAAGCAAATCAAAAATTCTATGAACAGAAAATTAAGTATGCTTCTGATGCTTTTCATCTCTCTATCGGTCTTTGCTCAGCAAACCGTATTGACGGGGAAAGTAGTGGATGCTAAAAATGGCCGTCCACTCACGGGAGCTAATGTAATTTTAAGAGATCAGAATCAGTATGCCGAAACCAATAATTTCGGAGAATTCAAGATCACTACCGATGCCGCAGGGCGTCAGATTATCGATATCATTTTCTTTGGATTTGAAGAAAAAGCGGTGCCGGTAGATCTGCGCAAGGGCGAAACCACTCAGATCGGAACAATCCAGCTTAACGAAGAAAAAGATGCTACTCAGGCAGTTGCATTCGTAGTGGACGAATCTCAGATCAATGATGAAGATGGATCAAACCAGACCATCGGAAGCATCGGCAACGCATCTGATGATGTTTATTTGAAAAAAGCGGGATATACCTTCAGCCCGATGCGTTTCAGCATCCGCGGTTACAATCAGGAATATCAGCAAACGTATATCAACGGCGTAGCTTTCAATGATGGCGAACGCGGACGTTTCAACTACTCTTCACTGGGTGGTATGAACTCGATGTTTAAAAACCGCACGGTAAGCAGCTATACCGAAGCAAACAGCTTCTCTTATGGCGACTTGGCCGGAGCAAGCAATATCAACGCCCGTTCGAGCAACTACGCTCCCGGTTCAGCCGTTAGCCTAGCAGCGACCAACCGTTCTTATGTATTAAGAGCAAGCGCGTCGTATGCGACAGGTTTGATGCCTAACGGCTGGGCATTCAACGCAGGTATGATTTATCGTTGGTCGCACGAAGGTGCATGGGACGGTACTTTCTACAACTCTTGGGGATACTTCCTGGGTGTGGAAAAGGTATTCAATCCGAACCACAGCCTTTCGTTAATCACTTACGGAGCGCCAACTCAGCGCGGACAGCAGGCTGCCGTTACACAGGAAGTGTACGATCTTGCCGGAAGCATTTACTACAACCCATACTGGGGTTACCAGAACGGCAAAAAACGCAACTCGCGCGTGGTAGAAAGCTGGGACCCGACAGCGATCCTTTCATACGAATGGAAAATCGACCGCAAACAGAAACTGAACGTAGGGGCTGGTTTCCACTATAGCAACTACAGCTCTACAGCATTGACATTCTACAATGCTCCGGATCCGCGTCCGGATTACTACCTTAAATTACCGTCATTCCAAACTGATCCTAAACTACAGGAAATGACAGCAGAATTATGGAAAAACGACCCTACCTATAGCCAGATCAACTGGGACGGTCTTTATCACGCGAATCAACGCTTTGAAGAAGAACACCCAAATGCAAGCGCGCGTTATGCAGTAGAAGAACGCCACAACAATTTGCTTGAATCTTCTTTTAATGCAGTTTACAACGGGCAGCTAACTTCTCATCTGAAAGTAACCGGAGGTATAGAAGGGAAATTTTCTAAAGGGATGCATTACAAAACAATGAGCGACCTGCTGGGAGCAAGCCGCTGGATTGACCGCGACCAGTTTGCAGAACGTGACTTTGATGTAGACAACGATATTGTACAAAACGACTTGAATCATCCAAATCGCAAAATAAACGTAGGCGACCGTTTCGGATATGATTATGATATGTTTATCTACAACGGAAAAGCTTTCGCTCAAAACGAGTGGACTTTCAATCATGTAGATTTCTACTATGCGGCGAAATTGACTTACACCAACTTCCACCGTTATGGACACATGCTAAACGGTCGTGCTGTAGCAGAAGGTGTACAATCGGAAGGTAAAGGAAAAACTTATAGCTTTTTCGATCCTTCTATCAAAGCCGGATTCGCTTATAAAATCGACGGACACAACCGTATCTCGGTGAATGCACTTGCCGAAAGCCGTGCCCCTCTTGCATACAACGCATACATCTCTCCTCGTATCAAAGACACTCGTATCGCTGATTTGAAAAGCGAGCGTATCCTTTCATACGATATCAACTACAATTTCAACTACCGTTTGGTAAAAGGTCGTGTAAGTGCATTCCGCACCCATTATAATGACGTAGCGGAATTGATGGGTTATTATGACGATACTTACCGCACATTTATCAACAGCTCAATCAGCGGATTAAATAAACTGTATCAGGGTGTTGAAGCCGCTGTAGATGTAAAAATCAACAACAGCTTCTCTGTTACTGCAGCCGGAACATGGGCTGATTACAAATACACGAACAACGGTATCGGTACATTGAGTGCTGAAAACGGTTCTATCGAAGGTGGTGATATCCGCGAAAAAGTATATACAAAAAATCTGTATGTAAACTCAGGGCCTCAAATCGCCGCATCATTGTCATTGAACTATTTCCATCCAAAAATGTGGTTTGCCGACATCACCGGTTCATATTATGCGAAAAACTATCTTGACTTCGCACCAAGCCGCCGTATGGAAACATTCCGTAACAAAATGGTGAACTACATTAAGAACGACAACAATGATTACGACTTGCGCAAAGCAGCTCTGGATATGATCGTACAGGAAGAATTACCTAGCGGGTTTATGTTGGATGCGTCTGTAGGTAAAGTAATTTATCTAAATAACCGAGCTCAGTCACTTAATATCAATCTAAGTGCAAGCAATATCCTGAACAATACCAAAATGATTACAGGTGGATATCAGCAGGGACGTACTCCTATCAAAAACGAAGTACTTGATCCTACAAGCTTTAGCAAATATCCGAACAAATATTATTACGCACAGGGATTCAATGTATTCTTGAATGTAGGTTATAAATTTTAATCCAGTTAAATCACGATAAAAATGAAATTATTCAATTATATATCATTCGGAGTTTTGGGAGCTATGTTCTCCCTCAGCTCTTGTGCTTACACCGATCGTTTTGACGAGGTAGCGGATATTGTTCAGGAAGAACTACCGGCTTCTAAATACACGCTAAGTAATTTGAAAGCCAAATATCTGGATAATAAAGACTTTTTCATTCCGGACAACGTATATCCGGCTTCTAATTATACGGATGTATTTACCCTTTACCGGATTCCGGAAACAGAAACCGGGTTGATTCATGCCGTAATCGTTTCGAGCGATATCGATGGCAATACATTTAAAAAAATTGTTTTACGTGACCTCACAGATAGTTCTGCACTTGATATTTCAATCGATGCCGCAAATCTTTCTGCTACCTGGCCACGCGGACAAAAGGTAACCTTCAATCCGGCAGGTCTTCATATCGGCCGGTATGCCGATTATCCGACAATTGGTTACCGCACACTCAACACTGATAAAAAACGTCAGGAAGTTGGACGTTTACCTGAAGTCATCGCATATGATCGCATCAAAGCAGTCGGATTACCAGACAAGAAATTGGTACAGCCAAAAGAGATGAGCATCACAGAGATCAAAGAAGCTGGTGAAGCTGCTTATGGACAATTGGTAGTGCTTAAAAACGTTACTTTCGGTTATTATTACAACAATGACGGGGTTCAAATTTTCCCGGATTCATTCGGTAGTGCCAACAGCGTAAAAGATGTAAATGATGAAGATGCAGAAGATGATGTGATTTTCTCATTCGAAAATGCACAAACCAACAATGCTCCGATTTCACGTGCGTTGATCGATGCGGAAGGTAATAGCATTACCCTTTCAACTTCGGCTTATGCTCGATTCAAAAATAAAGCGCTTCCAAAAGGTCGCCATAACGTTACGGCTATCTTAGGTTGGTTTAAAGACAAAAGCGATCGCAACGGCGGCTACCAGTTGAGCATTCAGGAATACGCCACAGACGTACAATTAATTACAGAATAACTATCACTTATAATTAAAACTTAAAAACGATGAAACATTTAAGCAAACTGACATGGGCAGTTATTGCCATGATGGGATTTTTCACAGCATGTAGCAATGTAGAAGACGATGATCTTCTTGGAGAAAAACCGGGAACAGAGAATCCAGGAGACAATGGGAATGGTGGAAATACAGCTACCGGAGAAGGATCTTTTGAAAAACCATATAGCATTGCTGCTGTTTTGGATTTTAATCCACAAAGCACAACTGATGCTGTTAAAACCGGTGTTTGGGCACAGGGGTTTGTTGTAGGTTATTATAATAATACTACAAAAACAGTTGAACAGGCTGCACCTTTCACAAAAGACGAAAACATTATGATCGCTGCTTCTGCTTCAGAAACAAATTCTGAAAAGATGATTTGCATCCAGCTTCCTTTTGGAGATATCCGTACAGCATTAGGTTTGGCTACTACTGAAGCTAATTTCGGTAAAGAAGTCAAAGTTTTTGGCGATGTTCTAAAATACAACACTTTCCCTGGTATTAAGAATACAGTTGCTTATTGGGATATTGCTGCAAATGCTGGGGTTATGCCTCCTGTTGGCGGAGATTTCGATGTTGCAGAAATGAATATTGCTGCTCTACGCGCAATGTACAACGACTCGGATGTTACATTAACTGATGATAAAAAAATCACAGGAGTTGTAATTTCTGATTTAGTAGGTGGAAACAGCACTTCATTAAAAGGAATGGTAATTGCCGCTACAGACAATAGCTGTGGTATTGATCTTTACCTTGACCAAAATAATACAAATTATAATGTTGGCGATAAAATTGAGATTTTATTAAAAGATGCGGTCCTTTCTGCTTATGAAGGTACAATCCAATTAAAACCAGCATTGATCAATACTAAAAAAGTAGGTACTGCAACTATCACTCCTAAAGTAATCACAATTAAAGAACTAAACGAAAACGTAATGAACCTTGCGGCTACTTTAGTTACTGTGACAGGAGTAATTGAATCTACTTATACTACATGGGGAGGCACAAGCCACCAAAGCCACAAAATTGTTTCTGGCGAAAATTCTGTTGAGACATTTGTTTCTAAATACGCTAAGTTCAAATCAGAAGCTCTTCCAACAGGTGAAAAAGCATTCACCGGAATTGTAAAAGCTCATAAAAAATCAGGATCAACAACTGTTACAACACAGGTGAATATCCGTAACTTAGACGATATTAAGTAATTTTTAGTTTTTACATATTATAGGAACGGAGATAATTCTTTTGGGATTATCTCCGTTTTTATATTGAATTAGTTTGACTAAGCCCAATTTCCTTTTTTATCTACCTAAAATCCACTACTTTTACCCTCCCTTAATTATTAATCAATTCCGGTAATGAAACTTTTCCGTTTGCAACAGCCTCTCACGGCTTATATTTTATTTATATTCGTCTTCAGTCTTTTTTCGTCTTGTATCAAAAACGAAGAAGATGACTTATCTACGTCTGGAGCCAAATTAAAAACTCAGATTTACGAAACTATAAAAAACCATACCATAATAAGCTATACACCTGGCGTATGGAGTGCTTATGCTACAACCGATATTCGCACTGACGGCTATATTAACGACCTTTACAAACCATCTTCAAGATATCGTTACAAAACAGACCAACAGACTTCAACATCCGTAAAAGAAGGAAAATACAACAGAGAACATGCACTACCGCAAAGTTGGTTTGGATATAGCAAAGGGGCTATTTATTCAGACTTAAATCACATTTACCCTACCGATGCTGTTGAAAATGAATTCCGATCAAACTATCCGTATGGTGTTGTGAATAATGGGTCGAAGGAATATTCTAGCACAAATACATTTTGTTGGCGTGGAAATATGAAAATACCAGGAACTACAACTACGACAATAGTATTTGAGCCAAATGACCAAATTAAAGGAAATATTGCACGCTCCTATTTTTATATAGCAACGAGATATGAAGACAGTGACTTCTCTGAATGGGGAAAATCTAGTATGCTTTCTCATACTTCATATCCTTTCTTCCAGAAATGGGCTTACACTATGCTTCTCGAATGGAATCGCCTCGACCCTGTGGACGATACCGAACGTAAACGCAA
>JAVVPN010000113.1:0-7550 GCA_036655755.1 Bacteroidales bacterium
CAAGGTTGTGCTCTACCAACTGAGCTATTTTCGCGATTACGTGTGCAAATATAGAGCAATTTTTTCGTTCTCCAAATCTTTACGTTAATTTTTTTTCGATTAGTTATGTACTCTTAGCGTGTAATCGGTTTCAGAATACCATGCATTGTAGCGGCGAAGTAAAAGACGTTTCTCTTTGGCCGGTCCCGTAGTGGGTGCCGGATTGCCATAGCGGATCATATCGAACGTAGAGCCGCAAGTGGGGCATACGGCTTTATGACTGTCTTCCACTTTGAGGCGCACCGTGCGCGAAACTTCAACCGGGCATGACAGATCGAATGCGTACACCTCCGAAGTCGATGTATATCCCCTTATTAGTAACAGGCCGCCGTAACCGATGTAGGAGCTGCTGTTGGGGGGAGTGGTGATCAGTTGGTAGCCGTTCTGTTCAAACTCAAGCCCGGTGGTGCGGGTGTTGAGCTCAAGCTCTACGCGGGCGCGCGGCACCATGCTGTCTACTACGTCTTCGCAGGCTGCTAATGTGCATAATAAAGTTAAAAGCAAAAGTCGATTCATTTGTCGGGTATCTCAGCTTTAGGTGAGTGATGACGAATTTATTTATAAACAGATTCTGTTGATGGCGGTCAGCTCTTCGTCGGTGAATGGCGGGTAATGAACCGCCTTCAGGTTATTCAGCAGCTGATCGGCAGAACTGGCGCCGATAACCACCGAAGTGACCAGCGGGTTATGAAGCAGCCATGCCAATGCCATCTCGGCGAGTGTTTGCCCGCGGTTGGTAGCAATCTCATGGAGCGATTTTATTTTGGATAGCACTTCGGGCGACAGTTGCTCAGCTTTCAAGAATCCTTCGGGCCGGGCGATGCGCGAATCTTCCGGAATTCCGTTGAGGTACCGGTTGGTGAGCAATCCCTGGGCCAGCGGTGAAAAAGCGATGAATCCGGCTCCGTGCTGATTCGCTTGACGAATGATTTCGGCTTCCGGCTCCCGGTTGAACAGGCTGTAGCGTCCCTGATAAACCAAGCAGGGTACATCTCGTTCTCGCAGGTAGTTATAGGCGAATCCGGCTTCGGCGGCGGGATATTTTGAAATACCCGCATAGAGCGCCTTTCCACTGCGCACGATGTCAACCAGTGCTTGAAGGGTTTCCTCCAACGGGGTATCGGGATCGTAGCGGTGTGAATAGAAAATATCCACATAGTCGAGTTGCATCCGGCGCAAGCTTTGTTCGAGGCTGGTGATGAGCATTTTTCGCGAACCTCCGTTGCCGTAGGGGCCGGGCCACATTTCATGTCCGGCCTTTGAGGAGATAACCAGTTCCTCACGACGTATCTGCGGATTCTTCTGCAGGATGCGGCCAAACGTTTCTTCTGCCGCGCCCGGAGCCGGGCCGTAGTTGTTGGCCAGGTCGAAGTGGGTAATGCCATGATCGAAAGCGCAACGTATCATCTCCTGGCAAGTGTCAAAGCGGGCGGTGTCGCCGAAATTGTGCCATAATCCGAGTGAGATTGCGGGAAGCAGCAAGCCGCTTTTTCCGCAGCGGTTGTAAGGCATCTTGCCGGCGTAGCGGTCGGGTGCGGGAAGATAGTTCATGAGGGTTATATTTTGTCGATTAATTCTTGTTGGGCTGTTTCTGCTTTTCCGAAGCCGAATCCGTCGATGGTTTGCTGCATCAGTAATGAGATTTCCGCGTTACACAGGTTTCCGATACTTCCTTCGTGGGTGTGATGCACCTGTTTGTCGCAACTGAATTTTCCTGCTTCAATATCGAGTCCCACTTTTTTATAGGCGTCGCGAAACGGCATGCCGTCGGAAGCAAGCCGGTTTACCTCTTCTACCGAGAAAATCAGGTCGTAGCGCGAGTCGTTCAGTATTTCTTGGTTCACCTCAATGTGTTCCATCATCAGATTAACCATGTGAAGGCACTCTTTCATTTCGTCGAATACCGGCAGGAAGATCTCTTTGATGATCTGCAGGTCGCGGAAATAACCCGAAGGCAGATTGTTGGCGATCATCATGATCTGCTGCGGGATGCTTTGTATCTTATTGCATTTGGCACGGGTCAGTTCGAACACGTCGGGATTTTTCTTGTGTGGCATGATGCTTGATCCGGTAGTGAATGCATCGTGCAGTTTGATGAATCCGAAATTCTGCGAGCTGAACATGCAGGCGTCGAATGCGAGTTTTGAGAGGGTTCCGGCGATTGAGCCGATAGCCGACGCCACGATGCGTTCGGTCTTGCCGCGTCCCATTTGTGCGTACACCACATTGTATGCCATCGAATCGAATCCGAGCAGTTGGGTGGTCATGGTGCGGTTGAGCGGGAAGGATGATCCGTAACCGGCGGCCGATCCGAGCGGATTGCGGTTTACCACTTTATAGGCGGCTTGCAATACGGTAAGATCGTCAACAAGGCTTTCTGCATACGCACCGAACCATAGGCCGAAAGAGGAGGGCATGGCGATTTGCAAGTGGGTATAGCCGGGCATCAATACATTGCAGTATTGTTCGCTTTGGCGAATCAGGGTGTCGAACAGTTGCTGGGTAAGCTGGGTGATTTCGCGAATCTCGCTACGCATGTATAGTTTCAGATCCACCAAAACCTGGTCGTTGCGCGAGCGTCCGCTGTGTATTTTTTTACCCATGTCGCCAAGCTTGCGCGTAAGCAGTAGTTCTACCTGCGAATGAACATCTTCGATGCCCTCTTCAATGACAAATTCGCCGTCGATGGCCAGTTGATAGATGTTGCGTAATTCTTCGTGCAATTGGCGACGCTCATTGGCCTCCAATAATCCGATTGATTCAAGCATGGCGATGTGAGCCATCGAGCCGAGTACGTCGAATGGAGCCAGATACAGGTCCATCTCGCGGTCTTTGCCAACAGTGAACCGCTCTATTTCGTGATTAACCTTTGTGCTTTTTTCCCAGAGTTTCATGTTTTTTTTCGATAAAATTAAAAAAGCCCGGCTGATGCACGGGCTGTAAAAAACTGGCCGTGTATTAGCCGGGCAATATAAATTTAATAAGGAAGCATTGTCATCATATCCGCCATCTTATTAAGCGCGTCTTGCAATGGTTTTGAAACCATTGGTTTGATAAACATGCTTAGCTCGGCTTTCAATGTCAGTTTCACCTTTGTTTCATATGGACCCGTGCTGATAAGCTGTATCCACAGGTTAAACTGTATCGGTGATTTTTCTGATTCGAATTTGATGGTTTTCATCGGTTCGCGCTCAATGATGCGCATCCCCAATGTTCCAATCGGACTTACCGAAAAACAAACCGAGTCGTTATCGAATTCAAAATCCTTGATTTTGTCTTGAGGAATGCGGTCTTTGATAGCTTCCAGATTAGACAGATTGGAAAATTTATTGTAAACGGCTTCCTGGCTTGCCGCAATGATTTTTACCGGACTTTCGTATGTTGCCATGTATCTATTCAGAAATTTATTTTGAGGGGTTCCATGCGGCAGGATCTTTACGCCACTCTTTTAATGTTTCCATATCTTCCGGACGAATGAAATTCGTAGCAACAGCTTCTTCCAATACCGCTTCGTAATTGCTTAGTGTGATTAGGCGTACGTCTGCTTCTTCGAATTTTTGTTGCGCTACCGGAAACAGGTAAGAGAAGATAGCTACCATACCTACAACTTCGCATCCGTTTTTGCGGATCGCTTCTACAGCTTTCAGGCTGCTTCCACCGGTCGAAATCAGGTCTTCAATTACTACTACGCGTTGTCCCGGACGAAGATCCCCTTCGATTAGGTTTTCCAAACCGTGGTCTTTTGGTGCCGAGCGAACATATACGAATGGCAAACCAAGAGCATCCGCTACCAATGCACCCTGAGCGATTGCTCCGGTAGCAACTCCGGCTACGGCGTCGATCCCCTGAAAGCTTTCAAGGATTGTGCGGCAAAGTTCAATTTTGATCAGTGATCGTACATCCGGATAAGACAAAGTCTTGCGGTTGTCACAATAAATCGGCGATTTCCAACCTGATGCCCATGTGAATGGGTTGTTTGGTTGAAGTTTGAGGGCTTTGATTGCCAACAGCTTTTCAGCTACTAAACGTTCTGGACTTTTCATCTGTATATAATCTATTTTAACACTGGTCAGATGTGCCATTTATCACCTTTGTTTGGGTCTCTTAACGGAAGGTGGGTGATGGCGGTAGCATCTGTATGTAATTATAAAAGGTGTAATTAATACCTGTATTATCGGAACAAAGATAGGGTATTATTCTGCGAATCCAAGGGTAAGAATGCTGATTTTCACCCCTGCGGCCTGATGAATGGCATGAGCGCATGCCTCAAGCGTGGATCCGGAGGTGAGAACATCATCTACCAGTAAAATATGTTTGCCCGTTAGCAGGGTTGGCTCGCATAACCGAAAGCTTCCCTGCGTGTTAAGGTAGCGGTCGTAAAGCGATTTGCGTGTTTGGCTGGTTGTGGATAGCTGTTTTCGGGTAATATGTGTGTGCAGGGGTTTCTGCCAGGTTTTGGCAAGTCCCCGGGCTATCCATTCGCTTTGATTGTATCCGCGTTTTAACTGTTTGCTCCAGTGGAGCGGCACAGGGTGGATCAGATCGACGGGCAGTTGCCAGTGGGTGCGGCTTAACTCTTGCGCATAGAACGCTCCCAGCCTGAAAGCGGTGCGGGGCGAATCGTTGTATTTAAATTGATGGATCACTTTTCTGAACCGGCTCCCTTTTTCGAAATAGCAGAAACTGACGGCCCGTTCGATGTCGCATTTCCCATAAAACAACTGTTCGGCCGGATTGCCGGGTTGCCGGTGGAAATGGGTGCGGGGCAGTTTGGCTGCACAGTGAAGGCAGAAGCAATCTTCCTGATTCGCGAGCAATGTGCCGCACATCAGGCAGTTGTTCGGGAAAAAGAGGGAGCGGAGCGTATGGAGTGTTTTCATCGGTATAAGGAAGATTCGTTACAAAAGTTGTTTGAGGGCCGCACTGATTTCGGAGCTGTCGAACCCGCGCCCTGCCGCGAATCGGAATAGTTTGGCATTTACTTCTGCTTTATGTGCTCCTTTTACCGATTTCTGTTTTTCGCGGATAATCGCCAACAGGTTTTCGTGATAAACGGTTTCGTCAATCACTTCGTCCATGGTGGTGTATATCAGCGTGTCGGGGATGCGCTTCATGCGCAGGGCATACGCTATTTTTATGCGTCCCCAACGATTGTATTTATATTTGTCGTTGATGAAGCTGCGGCAATAGCGGGCTTCATCAACGAATTTTTCTTTTAACAGGCGCTCAAGGATGGTATCGGCATCCTCTTTTTCCACTCCCCACTGACGCAGCTTGTCGTTGATCTCAGAAAGGCAGTGTTCCGATTTAGAGCAGTAGGCAGCCGCCCGGTGAAGGGCTTCGGCGGGTGTATAGGTCTTCATACTGTAATTTTTATTGATCAGGGACGAATGGCGCGTATCATGCGCTCTTTCCGGTGAATATCCTGGATAATAACCACATCCCGGTATCCCAGCTGTTCGAGCATCTCTTTTGTTTCGCGGCCAAACCGGGCGTTGATCTCATAATAGAGTTTTCCTTCGGGGCGAAGCAGGGTAAGTGCGTGACGGGCAATTTGTCTGTAAAAAAGTAACGGGTCCGTATCGGGGACAAACAGGGCCAAATGCGGCTCGTATTTTAATACATTATCTGTCATCTCCTCTTTCTCACTCTCGCAGACATACGGCGGATTGCTTACGATGATATCGAAAAGGGCTTTCTCGGGTGTCGGGTCATAATTGAGGATGTCGGTTTGACGAAAATTTACCCGGGCATTGTTGAGCGTGGCGTTTTCGCGGGCAATTGCCAACGCGTCGTCCGAAATGTCGAAAGCCGTCACTTTCGCCTCGGGCAACCGTAGGGCCAGACTTACGGCGATGCAGCCGCTTCCGGTGCCGATATCCAGTACCTGCAATCCTGCTTTCGGATTTTCCCGCCCGATCAGCTCAATCAGCTCTTCTGTTTCAGGGCGCGGAATCAATACGCCGGGGCGCACGTGAAATTCGTAATCCAGAAAGGGAGCGCTTCCCAAAACGTACTGAATCGGCTCATAGGCCTTAAGCCGTTGGGTGAATCGTCTGATTTCTAATGCGAGGCTTTCGGATAATTTGCTATTTTTGTGAATGATTATGTCGGCCCGCGAATAATGACATACCTGACGGAAGAGTATGGCGATGAATTGCTCGACTTCTTCAGGTGGATAAAGATCGCGCAATTCTGAACGGATATGTTCGAGAGTTTGTTTCATTTATATATAGTTGTTTAACTACAAATATACGGATTCTTTTTCTACAGACAGATACCCGTTGAGGTGTGTTGCGGGATGACGGATGCGGAAATAATTTTAATAATATGGCGTTATTGCAAGAGGATGAGAGATATATGGCGCGTTGCCTGCAATTGGCGGCGCTGGGTAGGGGACACGTGTCGCCCAACCCGATGGTCGGCGCGGTGATTGTTTGTGAAGGACGGATTATCGGCGAGGGGTATCATCGCAAATGCGGCGAAGCGCATGCCGAGGTGAATGCCATCGCTTCTGTAAAAGACGAATCGCTGTTGCGCAAAAGTACCATCTATGTCAGCCTGGAGCCTTGCTCGCATTGGGGAAAAACGCCTCCATGCTCGAAATTGATTATAGAGAAGGGGATTCCGCGCGTAGTAGTAGGTATTCAGGATCCGTTTTTTGAAGTGTCGGGACGCGGCATCCGTATGATGCGCGAGGCGGGTATCGAAGTGTCGGTCGGTGTGCTCGAAAAAGAGTGTTACGACTTGAACCGGGCCTTTTTTACCGTACAACAGAAAAAACGTCCTTATGTCATATTGAAGTGGGCTCAGAGTGCCGACGGATTTATGGACATCAACCGAAAACCGGGGGATAACCAAAAGCCGGTAACCATATCGAATGCGATTAATTCGATGATGGTACATAAGCTGCGTGCCGAATCGGATGCGATCCTGGTGGGAACCAATACTGTATTGCTCGATAATCCGCAACTTACCGTCAGACGATGGGACGGAAAGGATCCGATACGGGTTTTTCCCGATCGTCAGCTACGGGTGCCCGAAACGGCCGGATTGCTCGACGGCAGTGTGCGAACGCTTATCTTTACAGAGAAAGAGCATCCTGATGGCCCCAATAAAGAGTATCTGACCTTGCCGTTTGATGCTTCTTTTCCTGAAAATATGCTGCACGAACTTGCTAAGCATGAGGTACAAAGCGTATTGGTAGAGGGGGGCGCGAAAATATTGTCGCTGTTTCTCGAAAACGATTGTTGGGATGAAGCCAGGATAGAAACCGGGAATGTTATTTTAGGACGTGGAGTGGAAGCTCCGGTGGTTCGCCGAGGGATACGAACCTGGCAGACTTTTGGCGATTCATTGGTGATACACTTGGTGAATGAACAATAAAATACATATTTTGTCATTTATTGAAGGGTAATCAACCCTAAAATGTGATAATAATAAATGGCTAACTATAAGAAAGCCAAAAATGTTTTTAATTTTGCAGGGCATAAATAATAATATCCTTCAAA